>JBCDDQ010000247.1:0-7496 GCA_039180225.1 Pseudomonadota bacterium | reverse complement strand
GACGCAGCGGACTGCAAATCCGTATACCCCGGTTCGATTCCGGGCGTGGCCTCCAATCCTCAGCGTGCTCAGCGTGACGCGTTTTGCAGCGTCTGCCCAACCTTGGCCCTCTTGCCAAACATGGATAGCGGCCTCGGCCGGCTAAAGGGTGAGCTTGTCAGAGAGATCGAACACGCCGTCAGAGCCCCTGGGCGCGATTTCAGGCGCACAGCTTCCCCACGACGCCGGGCCTTGCGTTTTCGCTCTGAGGGCCGATCCTGCGCCTTCTGAAAGGCGTGGAGCGCGCAATACCGCACCAATGCGCGGGGCTCACTCGGTCTTGATGCGTCTGCCAACACGTGTGGACATGATCCGGCGACTCAGGATCATCACAGGAACAAGCCCGACCGCAACCAAAACCAGGGACGGTGTGGAGGCCTGCGCCAAGCGTTCATCAGAGGCCAGCCGATAAGCCTGGACCGCCAACGTGTCATAGTTGAACGGCCGCAAGATGAGCGTTGCCGGCAGCTCCTTCATCACATCGACAAAGACCAATAAGCCGGCCGTCAGCAAACCTCCGGACAGAAGCGGCACGTGCACACGGCGCAAGGTGCCCAGTTTGGTCTCGCCGAGCGTGCGCGAAGCATCGTCCATGGAGCCGGGGATCTTGGTCAGAGAGGCTTCAACAGTGGTCAGCGCAACCGCCATAAACCGGACGGTGTAGGCGAACACCAGCGCAGCCAGAGAGCCTGTGAGCAGCAAACCTGTCGAGATGCCGAACGTTGCCTCCAAGAACGCCGATACGGCATTGTCGAAGGCAGCCAGCGGCATCAGAATGCCGACAGCAATGACCGAGCCGGGGACCGCGTAGCCCAGACTGACCAGGCGGCCGGCGAGCTGGCTGAGCGCACCTGGAGCCAAGCGCAAGGCATAAGCCAAAATCAGCGCCGGCGTTAGCGCGGCGAGCGCGGCCAGGAAGCCGAGGCTCAGCGAGTTTTTGATCAAAGTGGCATAGCGCTCCGTGAAAAGGTTGTGACCGTCAACAATGGAGAGATTGACGAGGATCACGATCGGCAGAACGAACCCAAACAGCACCGGCAATAAGCAAGTGAGTGTCGCGAGCCAGGCTTTGCCACCCTCAAGCCTGTGGCGCGTTAAGTCGCCAATGCGCCTGCTGTGATGAAAGCTCGCGCGTCTGCGTTCTACACGTTCAATAACCACAAGGGTCAGGACCACAGCCAGCAACATGGTGGCCAGCTGGCCAGCAGCGACAAGGTCATCCATGGAAAGCCATGCCTGATAGATGCCGGTGGTGAACGTGTGGACTCCAAAGTGTGCCACAGTGCCAAAGTCGGCGAGCGTTTCCATCAGGGCCAACGACGTCCCGCCGGCCAGGGCGGGCCGCGCCAGGGGAATTGAGATCTCCCGGAAACTTTGAAATGCGGTGCGCCCGAGCGTGCGGCTGACCTCGCTATAGCTATTGGACTGCTCCAGGAAGGCGGTGCGCGCCAAGAGATAGACATAAGGGTAGAGCACCAGGATGAACATCACCATCGCGCCGCCCAGTGAACGTATGTTGGGGAACCAGTAGTCTCTAGGCCCCCAACCGGTCACTTCGCGCAATGTGGCCTGCACAATGCCTGGATGGGACAAAATGTCGGTGTAAGCATAGGCGATGATATAGGCCGGAACGGCGAGGGGCATGATCAGTGCCCATTCAAACAGCCGCCGGCCCGGAAACTCACACATCGTCACAAGCCAGGCCGTGGGGGTTCCGATAAGCAGAACCCCTATGCCAACGCCCACCACAAGCAAGAGTGTGTTGGAAACGTAGCTTGGCAGCACGGTCTCCGCCAAATGGGCGAGCGTGCCTTGATCTTGAGCGAAAACGGAAGATGCAACCCATGCAACCGGCGCAATCAGCAGCACCGCGAGCGCGACGGCCACAAGGCCGAGCCAGTTTGTACTTTGGCGGAGAGGGCGCTCAGACTTAACGGCCGAATAGGTCTCCGCAGCGTCGATGGATCTGTTAAGGCTCAAACGCTTAGCTTTTGACGATAGGGAACAAGCAAGAAAGCTCCAGGACATACTGTCCAGGAGCAAGCTGCCTCAAATACTGCGTGCGGGGAAGGCGTGTCCACCTTCCCCGCGCCGCTTATGGCTTATTTGTAGCCAACTTCGTTGTAGATCTTTTGGGCCTTGGCTTGGTTCGGGCCCAACTTGTCGAGCGACTGCGTGTCAGCTTTGAACTCGCCGAGCTTTGAAACGCTCGCACTTTTGCCAACACCTTCGACCACCGGATACTCGTCATTGCCGGCTGCAAAGTAGTTTTGAGCCTTCGCGCTTGCGAGATATTCCAGGAACATGATCGCGTTTTCTTTGTTCGGCGCGTTCTTGGCCACACCGCCACCTGAGATGTTCACGTGTGCACCAAAGGTGTCCTGGTTGGGGAATACGATACCAATGTTGTCCGTTTTCCCGCTGAGGTCACGCACGTCTTTGCGCAGTGCCCGCGCAAAGTAGTAGGTGTTGGATACCGCGATGGCGCACTCACCAGATGCAATGCCGCGCAGTTGATCGGTGTCACCGCCCTGCGGATCACGGGCGCGATTGTCGTAAACGCCCTTCGCCCACGCCTTGGCGTTGTCCTCACCCACATGCTCGATAAGTGCAGACATCAGCGAGAGCATGTAAATGTTGGAGCTTGAGCGCGTGCAAACCATTCCCTTGTACTTGGAATCTGCAAGGTCTTGATAGGTCTTCGGCGGCTCTTTCACTTTGTTCTTGTCGTAGAAAATCACCCGGGCGCGGGTTGAAAAGCCATACCAATGGCCTTCAGGGTCGCGCAGGTGAGCTGGGATGGCTTTGTCCAAAGCGTCCGACTTGATCGGCTGAAGCATACCGTCCTTTTCCGCCACTGACAGTCTGCCGATATCCACTGTCAGCAAGACGTCTGCGGGGCTCTTTTCGCCTTCCGCTCCCATGCGTTTCATCAATGCGCTGGCTTTGTCTTCGATGCGATTGATTTTGATGCCGGTCTTTTCGGTGAATTCGCTGTAGAGCTTCTCGTCGGTGTCGTAGTGACGCGAAGAGTAAAGGTTCAGCTCTTTAGCTGCGGCGATTGCGGGCGACAGTGCGAGAAGCATGCCGGCGCCAAGGGCCACCAATCCACGGCGTGCCCGGTTCCCAAACGGGTGAGACAAATACGAAATGGTCGTCATTAGTTTTTCCTCTCTGTTGGCCAAGTGTATGAATATTGACCAGAAGCTGCTTTCGGGCTTAGTGCAACGTTCAGTGGCTCTGTATCTCCCCTCCAGCGAAGCGCAGTTCAAAATCTGACTTATTTAGTCAGAATTGTTAAATGGCGCTTTTCGGCTTCAGGATCAAGTGGGGAGCAACAGGAAAAGAAACACCGGTCAATAGAAAATTTCGATCAGATGGCTAGCTTTAGAACGGATTCACGGCGAATCGTCCTGCGTCAACCTGCCTCTCTTTCGCGTCAGTTGCGCATCCAATCCAACCTCGCGAGGCAACCGGCGGTTCATTCTGCCGCTGTGGCAATCCCGCCTGCCAGTTGCCGGGAGACCAACTGGGCATACAATCCGCCCCTTGCCAGCAGTGTGTCGTGAGTACCTGTCTCCGCCACCGTGCCTTCGTCCAGAACAACGATCAGGTCGGCGTTTCGAATGGTTGACAAACGATGGGCGATGACAATGGTCGTCCGATCGGCCTGCAACAGATCCAGAGTGCGGCGCAGGGCGAGTTCGTTCACTGCATCGAGATGGGACGTTGCTTCATCCAGGATGAGGACGGATGCGTCTTTCAAGAACGCCCGTGCGATCGCTACGCGCTGGCGCTGCCCGCCTGACAGGCTGGTGCCGCGCTCGCCCACTTGGGTATCAAGACCGTCCGGCATGGCCTCAACGAGTTCGCCCAGCGATGCATGCTCAACAGCCGCGTGAAGCGCGCTTTCGTCCGCGTCCGGATTGCCGATCAGGATGTTGTTTCTAAGGGTATCATTGAACAGGTAGGTGTCCTGGGCCACGAGCGCGATGCTGCGGCGCAGGTCGTCGAGCGTGTAGCTTCTCAGATCTGCGCCGTTCATCAGTATCCGGCCCTCGTCCGGATCCCAGAAGCGCATCAAGAGCTGAGCGGTGGTGGTCTTGCCCGCGCCCGATGTGCCCACCAGGGCAACGGTCTGGCCTGCAGGAATTTCGAAACTCACGGACGAAAGGGCTTGGCGCGCCTGACCTGGATAGATGAAGTTGACATTCTCCAGGGCAATGGCGGCTGCACCTGTCGTTGCAGGTGCGCTGTCGCCGTCCCTGACCGGAACAGGCTCGTTGGCAAGGGCATATATCCGGCGCGTTGCACCGAGCGTGTCGGCCAGTTGCCTGCCGATCTGCGCGATCTCCGACACCGGCAGGAAGGCCGCCATGGCAAGCAGCGTCAGCAACGGCAGAACGGCTGGGTCCACCGTGTCGGATGACACCAGTATGGCGCCAACCACAACGACAGCCAGCCCGCCCAGGCCGGTGAGGACCTCAAGCAAGCTCTGCTGCAGCGTGAGCTGGTTGAAGAAAGGCAGCCGCAGGCGAACATGGGTACCAGACAGTTGATCCAACCGCTCGCCGCGCGTGTCTTCCTGTTGAAACGCGACGATTTCCCCCAACCCTTGCACGGAATCAACGGCGAAAGCGGCAAGCTCGCCCGCTGCTTCCCGTGCCCTGGAGCCCAGTTCGTCCACACGCTTGCGCATCATGAGCGGGCTCACACCCACCGCGATCAGGAAAGGCAGAAGTGCTGCGGCGATCCACCAGTGCTCAAGCCCAAGCACGGCGAGCACGACAGTCGGCACCAGGATCGCGACGAATATGGGGGCGACGGTGTGGGCGAAGAAGTACTCCACAAGCTCGATATCGTGGGTCGCCAGCGCCATGAGATCGCCGGTGCGGCGGCGCACGAGATAGGCAGGCGCAAGCGCATCGAGCCGGCGGAAGGTGTCGATCCGCATTTCGGCCAGAAGGCGAAACGCCATGTCATGTGCAATCCACGATTCCAGCCAGTGCAACACCCCTGCCAGCGGGGCAACGACGGCGAGCGCCCAGAGCCACGGGGTGTAGGGCTCACCATTCTTCAGCGCCATAATCACAAATGCGCTGAGGACCCCGACGCCGACAAAGGCAATGACCCTGAGGACCCCGAAAAGGAAGGTCGCGGTCAGCCTGCCTTTCCAGGGCAGGACCAGTTTCATCAGTTCAACAATGAGCTGGAACCAGGTCAGACCTTCAGCTTTGATGATGCCTTCGGTCACAGTTTTGGCCGCACCTCCGGGCGTGTCGGAAAGGGCTTCGGTTTGCCTTATCGCTGATCTGCTTTCAATCTGGTCACCTGCCAACGCCTCGCGCGCCTGTTCGGACATCAGACGCGCATAGATGCCAGCTTTGCCGATCAGGTCTTCATGCCGTCCGCTTTCCACGATCTTGCCTTCGTTCAGGACGATGATCCTGTCGCAGTCAATTACGCTTGACAGCCGGTGCGCCAAAGTGAGCGTGGTTCGGCCTCTCATCAGCCGGTCCAGCGCTTCCTGAATAACAGCTTCGTTTTCCGCATCCACCGCAGACAAGGCCTCGTCCAGCACCAGGATGGGCGTGTCGCGCAGCAGGGCTCTTGCGATCGCTACCCGCTGGCGTTGGCCACCAGAGAGCTTGATGCCCTTCTCGCCGATAACGGTCTGATAGCCTTGGGGTAGCGACATGATGAAATCATGAATATTCGCCGCTTTCGCCGCGCCCTCGATCTCGTCATGGGGCGCCTGGGGTTGGCCCATGCGGATGTTGTCTTCAACCGTGCCGTGGAACAGAAATGTGTCCTGATTGACCACAGAAACCATGGACCGGATCTGTTCAAAAGACAGTTCGCGAAGATCGTGTCCACCGATCAGAACACGGCCCTGATCAGGGTCGTAGAAGCGCAGCAGCAGTCGAACGATTGACGATTTGCCACCGCCTGAGGTTCCCACCAGACCAATGCGATCGCCTGCGCCTATCTTCAGATCGAGGCCGGCATGGACATCACGGCGCGTGCCCGGATAGCGGAACGTGACGTTCTCGAACGCAATTGACGGCTCCAGCGCGCCGTTAAGGCTTGCAGGCTGTGCGTCGGCCACAAGCGGCTGATCATCGAGAATCTCATAGATGCCCTGTGCCGCCGACATGCCAACCATGCCCTGGTGCAGGACGTTGCGTAACTCGCGCAGAGGGCGGAAAATCTCAACACCCAGCATCAGAATGATCAGCAGCGCTGTGAGGCTCATGTCGCCGGCTTCGACCCGGAAGGCGCCAAGCGCCAATGCGGCCGCCGCGCCACACGCGATGGCCGAATCGGTGATGCCGCGGCTCAGCACATTGGTTCCGAGCACCCACATGGTGCGGCGGAACAGATCACGTGCCTTCACTTCAAGCAGGTCGGCGCGGGCCTTGCTCTGTCCGAATGCCTTCAGGGTCGCGAGGCCCTGAATTGAATCGAGAAATTCAGCCGCAAAGCTGGCATAGGCCTCTTGGCGCTCTCGCGATTTGGCCTGATCGAAACTATGCCAAAGGGCCGGTGCAAGCAGTGCCAGCAGGGCAAATGCCACCATGACGGCTGCGACCGGTAAGTCCAGGAACGCAACAAAGCCAAAGATCAAGAGAGGCGTCAGCAGCGAGATCAGCAGCTGAGGCAGGAACTGTCCGAAATAGGTCTCCAGTTGCTCAACGCCTTCGATGAGAGACAGGCTGAGGGCTCCGGACCGTCTTCTGGCAACCGTGCCGGGGCCCAGAGACGCAATCCGGTCGTAGATGGTCCGGCGCAGCCTGGTTTGAACCATGGCTGCTGTTTCATGGGCGATAACAGCACGCCAATGCTCAAACACACCCCTGAGCACCATAACGCCCGCGATACCTGCGATGGGGAGCATCAGACTGTCCACACCGCGACCGGAGAAGATTTCACCGATCAACCAGCCCAGAAGTGCAAGGCGTGCGACCCCAAAGCCGACGGCCACCAACCCCACCAGCACCGACCAGGCGATGCGGTTCCTGACACCTTTGGTGAATTCCCAGAGCCGTCTTTCGAAGTGCATACAGATCTCCAGCCTTTTGTTGTCTAACTAGGCCACTCACGATGGTGCATGTCCACCACATATGCATGCGCGTGCCGGATTGGGCGGTGCGTGTGCGGGTGGCTGTGGGGTTCTGGTCCTTCCCAGCCCTCGTGTTCGTGCTGGTGGTGCTCGTCATGCACGTGCTCGTGCTCGTGGGAGACTTCTTCGTGCACGTGCTCGAGGATCAAGGGATCGTCGGCAGGCCAGAGCAGAAAACTGAGGACCACGGCCACCAGCGAAACGGCGCAGAGCACGCCGAACGCCACCGCGAGCCCGAAACTGCTGCCGAGCCAGCCAGCCAATGGGTAGGTGATCAACCAGCACGCATGGGTGAGCGAGAAATGAGCGGCGAAGTATGCCAGCCGATCCTGTT
>JBCDDQ010000246.1:0-7517 GCA_039180225.1 Pseudomonadota bacterium | reverse complement strand
GGATGCCTTTGAGGAAGCCGATGGCCGGCGCCCGCGCATTCTTATTGCCAAGATGGGCCAGGACGGCCACGACCGCGGCCAGAAGGTGATCGCCACTGCCTTTGCCGATATCGGGTTTGACGTGGATATCGGCCCCTTGTTCTCAACGCCGGATGAAGTGGCTCAGCAGGCGGTGGAGAATGATGTGCACATTATCGGCGTCTCCTCCTTGGCGGCCGGCCATTTGACCCTGGTACCGGATCTGAAAGGAGCTTTGGGCAAACTGGGGCGTGAGGACATCATGGTGGTGGTCGGCGGGGTCATCCCGCCACAGGACTTTGATGCTCTGAAGCAGGCCGGTGCGGCGGCGATCTTCCCACCGGGAACGGTGATCAGCACAGCGGCCCAGGATCTCATCCGCCAGCTCAGCGCAGAGCGTGGGTATGCGGATGCTGCGGAGTAGAGCGGCCTTTGGCCGACGGGTTGTCCTGTGACTAAAGTTCTCGGCCTCAATCATATCACCCTTGCCGTGGCCGACCTGGAGCGCGCTTTAGCGTTCTATGTGGATGGCCTGGGCTTGAGCCTTGCCAAGCGCTGGGAGACGGGGGCCTATCTGGAAGCTGGTGCGCTTTGGCTTTGCCTCTCATACGATCCGGAAACGCGGAGCGCGCCGCATCCTGACTACACGCACATTGCCTTCGATGTGGCTCAAGAAGACTTTGAGGCTGCCTCAGCCCGCGTGGAAGCCGCCGGTGGACGGGCTTGGCGCGAGAACAAATCAGAAGGGGACAGCTTCTACTTTCTTGATCCGGACGGTCACAAGCTGGAGCTCCATGTGGGCACGCTGAAAAGCCGGCTTACTGCGATGGAGTGCGCCGCGGAATGAGCCCGGAATTGGACGCCCTGGCCAAGGCCCTAAAGGCCGGCGAGCGGGCCGCGCTTGGCCGCGCCATCACCTTGGTGGAAAGCAAGCGGCCTGATCATGAGGACCAGGCACAGCAGCTTCTGCTCAGCTTGACGCCGGCCACTGGCAAGGCCTTGCGCATCGGCATCACCGGCGTTCCGGGCGTTGGCAAATCCACCACGATCGACACGTTCGGCAGCAATCTCACCTCAGCCGGCCACAAGGTTGCCGTGCTCGCGGTGGATCCCACCAGTCAGCGCAGCGGGGGCTCGATCCTTGGTGATAAGACCCGGATGAATAGGCTGTCAGGCGATCGGAATGCGTTCATCCGCCCCTCCCCTACGGGCACGACGCTTGGCGGCGTCACGCGCCGCACACGCGAGACCATGTTGCTGTGCGAGGCGGCAGGGTTCGACATCATCATTGTGGAGACCGTTGGGATCGGCCAATCGGAGACCGCGGTTGCCGACATGGTGGATTTCTTCCTCGTGCTTATGCTGCCCGGCGCCGGAGACGAGCTGCAGGGGATCAAGAAGGGCGTATTGGAAATTGCTGACATGATCGCCGTGAACAAGGCGGATGGCGATAACGAGCCCCGTGCCAACGCGGCGGCCTCAGAATACCGGGCTGCCTTCAACATCCTCACCCCCCAGAGCCCCAATTGGGCTCCGCCGGTGATCACCATCTCAGGCCTTCAGAACCAGGGCCTGGACGCGCTCTGGGCTGAAATTCAGCGCCACCGGGTGGTTTTGACCGGCACCGGGGAGTTTGAAGCCAGGCGCAAGGACCAGCGGGTGCGGTGGATGTGGGCCATGCTGGAAGAGCGCGTGATGACCCGGTTCCGGCAAAATGAGGCGGTTAAGGCCCGCCTGAGCGATCTGGAGCATGAGGTGTCCGAAGGCCGTTTGACCCCGGTTCTGGCCGTGCGGGAACTCATGGAGATGGGCGAGAAGGCATGAGATTTGCATTTGGTTCCTAAAATGCGGACCAGGAGCACATCTGATGACCACAACGCGGCGATCTTTCATGGCCGGCAGCGCCGGAATTGGCGCTGGCCTGGCGGTTTTGGCGGGTTCGGCCACCGAAGCGCAGGCGGCGGCCAAATCTGTGCTGGTAGCGTCCGATTTTGGGGCAAAGCCGGGCCGATCCCAACCGCAAACCAAGGCGCTGCAAAAGGCGATCAACGCAGCGATCAAACAAAAACGCAGCCTCTATCTGCCGGGTGGCACCTATTTCTGCGACACCTTGAGCATCCGCGGCCTGGTGCATCTGATTGGCGTTCCAGGCCAAACACAGATTTTGGCGGCGGGAGGCAAGCCACTCTTGCTGGTGGAAGACACGCCGGAAGTGACCCTGGAGGGGATCACGTTCGATGGCAATTTCGCAAGCCCCCTGGGCGATGCGCGTGGCGGCCTGGTTGAGTGCCGAGGAACACGCGCCTTGCGGATTGAGCGCTGCAGCTTCCTGCGCTCGCGGCGCAGCGGCCTCTCGCTGAAGGGGTGCGGTGGCTCTGTCACCGGCAGCAGTTTTGCGGAAAATCGGAATGCCGGGCTGTTTTCGCTCGACGCCACCGGCCTCACGATCACCGGGAACCTGGTGGAGAAATGTGAAAACAACGGCATCTTGATCTGGCAGTCCAAGAAGGGCCGAGACGGCAGCATCGTGAGCCACAACCAGATCCGCAATATCGGCGCCAAGGATGGTGGTTCAGGCCAGAACGGCAACGGCATCAACATCTACCGTGCCGCCAATGTCACCGCATCGGACAACATGATCTCCGCGTGCACCTTCTCTGCTGTGCGCTGCAACTCCGCCGACAATGTGCAGATCACCGGCAACAATTGCTCAGACCTGGGCGAAGTCGCCCTTTATGTGGAGTTCGCGTTTCAAGGCGCCGTGGTGAGCAACAATGTGGTGGACACCGCCGCCATCGGGATTGCCATTACCAACTTGAACGAAGGCGGCCGGCTGGCGGTCTGCTCCGGAAACCTTGTGCGCAACATCACCCGCAAGCGGTTTAATGACGGCTGGGGCGTCGGCATTGGCGCTGATGGCGACACGGCCCTCACCGGCAATGTGGTGGAGAATGCCGCCCGCTCCGGGATCGCGCTGGGCTGGGGCCAATATCTGCAGAACACAGTGGCCACCGGCAACATGATCAAAGACTGCCCCATCGGTTTGGAAGCCAGCACCACACGCGGCGCAGGCCAGGCGCTCATCAGCAACAACATTATCTCTGGCGCCAAGAAAGGCGCGATACTTGGGATGCACTGGACCAAGCCGTCCACGGGTGATCTTGCCAAGCCGGGCGTTGCTCAGCCGGACAATCTCACCGTGAGCGGCAACCACGCCGTCTGACGCTTTAGAGACCCGCGATCAAACGGGCAGATAACGCTGGCGCGGCTTCGACAATCTCGTCAATGATCTGGCGAATATGACGGATGGCGGCGGGAGTGTAGAACTCCTCCGGCGTGAAGAGATCATCCACATCCAACAAGGGCAACGCGCCCTTGCCGCACGCTTCCATGTAGAGCGGCACTCTCACGCCGTGCCTTTGATGCAGGATCTTCTGGTGATCTGTGTTCATGGCCACTACCATGTCGGTCTGCTCCATCAGATCTGCGGTGACCAAGGTCCGTTGGTGGGGCGAAACGTCCAGTCCTTTCTGCAGCAGATAGTCCGCCACATCTTCGCGCACTCTGATATGCGGTGCCTCCCGGGTTCCAGCCGATGAAATGTGGAAGCCGTCCTGACCCTCCAGTTGCTTCTTAAGGGCGTACTCAGCGGTAAGGCTGCGGAACACGTTACCTGTGCAAACAAACAGAATGCGGGTCACGTCACACGCTCCCTTTTTGCGGCTGGAGGGCCTTAGATTTCCGTCAACAACTGATAGCCTGGCGTGGTGACGGCCTTCACCGTGGTGATCGGATCTTTGCCAATCCATGTTGTGCGTTCCATGACAAAAAGCGCCTCATTGGGCGCAATGTCCAGGAGCTTTGCGTGATGCTCGCTGGCCTTTATGGCATAGAACCGCAAGTCACAGCGGCTGTAGGGACGGTTGCGCACCAGCCATTCGTTGGCGCTTTCGACCTTCAGATCCACGCTCGCAATCTCCGGCACCGTGTCAATGGAGACCCAGCGGTCCTCAAAGATGTAAGGCCGCTGATCAGCCAGGTGCAGCGCTTCGATGTGCAGCATGGTGGTGGGGGCGGAAAGCTCGAACTTTCCAGCAATCACAAGCGGGGCTTGGGTAGTGGTGAGATTGACCAGCTGATAGCCGTAAACCGCTCCTTTTTGCTCCACCTCTTTGCGGGTGATCGGAATGTCGAGCGTCGCCCGGGTGACGGGATCTGTTCGCACATGGGTGCCGCCCTTGCGCCTGCGCTCCACAATTCCGCTGTCCGACAAATCGCGCATGGCCCGCTGCACCGTGGTCCTCGCACAGCCGAGCTCTTCGGCGAGGCATTGGTCTTTCGGCAGCTTGTCGCCGGGACCATAGGTGGAATCCAAAATCCGCGCGTGAATAGCATCACGCACGAGCTTCCAGGACAGGCGGGCCGGTTCAGTCATCTCTGGTCAGATGGGTTGACATATTATGTGCATACATAATACTCAAATGATGTGTCTATAAAAAAGTTTCAACCTCACACAACACCAAGGAAGAGGATCCATGAAGCGACGAGATTTTATAAAGACTGCTGCAGCTGGCGCGGCTGCTGTCCCGCTCGCCACACCCGCCATTGCGCAAGATGTGATGCAATGGAAGATGGTCACCGCATGGCCCAAGAACCTGCCTGGACCAGGCGTTGCGGCGGAGAACTTGGCAAAACGGATTACGGCGCTGTCCGGCGGACGCATCGAGGTTAAGCTCTATGCAGCCGGCGAACTGGTGCCGGGCCGCGGTGTGTTTGATGCGGTCTCTCAAGGCACTGCTGAGCTTTACCATGCCGTGCCAGCCTATTGGGGTTCAAAATCCAAAGGGATTTTGCTGTTCGGCTCCCAACCGTTCGGGTTGCGCGCTGATGAACAGGTGGGCTGGTTGACCCATGGGGGCGGTCAGGCACTTTACGACAAGATGTATGCTCGCTTCGGTCTGAAGCCTTTCCTGTGCGGCAATTCCGGGCCCCAGTGGCAGGGCTGGTTCCGCACTGAAATCAAATCGGTGGACGACCTAAAAGGCCTCAAATTCCGCACCACGGGCCTGGCATCGGAAATGTGCGCAAAGATCGGCATGTCGGTTCAGGCCATGGGCGGGCGCGCCATGTTCCAGGCGCTGCAGTCAGGCGCTCTCGATGCGGGCGAGTTCATCGGCCCTTGGACGGACAGCGCGCTAGGCTACTATCAGGTGGCCAAGCATTACTACTGGCCAGGCGTTGGCGAGCCCTCCTCGGCAGAAGAATGCGGCGTCAACCTGAAGGCCTATGAAGGTTTGCCGGAAGATCTCAAGCAGGCTGTGAGCCTTGCTTGCGAGAGCCTCTACAACCCGGTTTGGACCGAGTACACCACCAAACACGCTCTGGCGCTGCAGAAGCTTGTGAGCGAGCAAGGGGTTAAGGTTCACAAACTGCCGGAGGACGTCATCGTTGCGTTCGGTAATGCGGCCGGCGAAGTGATGGCCGACCTGCGCGAAGATGATGATGCTCTGGTGCGCGAGATCACGGAGAGCTTCCTCGCCTACCGCACGTCCGTGGCGCAGTACATGACCTATGCCGACAACGGGCAGATGAATGCCCGCGCCTTAGACTATAAGTACTAACTTAGTGCCGCCGGCACCTGCGTGAAGCGGTGCCGGCGTCTCATTGGGCGCGGACGGAGGCGGATGACCCGGCTGGCTGATTATCTTGACCGGATAAACCGGTATATGGGTGCATCTGTGCGCTGGTTTGCGCTCATCATGGTGCTCGTTCAGTTCACTGTGGTGCTGCTGCGCTATGTGTTCGGCGTCAGCTTCGTGTGGCTCAACGAATCTGTGATGTACTTTCACAGCGGCCTGTTCATGCTGGCCGCCGGTTACACACTTCTGGTGGACGGCCATGTGCGCGTCGACATCTTCTTCGCCAAAGCTTCCAAACGATTACAAACCCTGATCAACATGGTCGGCCACGTGGTCTTATTGACGCCGGCGATGGTGGTCTTGCTGATCTACTCCTGGCCGTCCGTTGCCAGTTCCTGGGCCATTCTGGAAGGCCCCATCTCAGTAGGCGGCATCCCGGCCTCCTTCCTGCTCAAATCGCTCATCCCGGCCTTTTGCATTCTGCTTTTGATCCAGGGACTGGCGTGCTTGCTGCGGGATGTGGCGCTGTTGATGGATGAGGACAGCGGCGATGCCTCTTGATCTCATCATGATCGCCGTACTCATCGGCCTCATCCTGGCCGGGTATCCGGTGTCCTTCACCATTGCGGGCGTGGGCACTCTGTTTGCCTTGCTCGGCTGGATGACGGGCAGCTTTGATCTGTCTTTGATGGGTGCGCTCGGGCAACGCATCTTCGGGCTTTTGACCAACGATGTGCTGATCGCAATACCCTTATTTGTGTTCATGGGCGTCGTGCTTGAGAAGAGCCGGATTGCTGAAGACTTGCTCCAAACCATGGGCCGCCTCTTTGGCCGGCTCCCCGGGGGTCTGGGCATTTCGGTCGTGTTGGTCGGGGCTTTACTGGCGGCGTCCACCGGCATTGTGGGGGCAACCGTGATCGCCATGGGCATGATCGCGCTGCCGACAATGCTGCGCAGCGGCTACGATCCGCGCCTTGCCTCCGGCATGGTCTGCACCTCAGGCACGCTGGGACAGATCATCCCGCCCTCCACCTTGCTCATCATCCTGTCGGACGTCATTTCAAATGCCTACCAGCAGGCTCAATTCGCCCAGGGCAAGTTCACCATAGACACCATTTCGGTGGGCCAGACGTTCGCCGCGGCGCTTTTCCCTGGCCTGCTGCTGGTGGTGCTCTACATTGTCTATATTTTCGGCCGCGCGCTGCTGAACCCTTCCGTGGCTCCGCCGCTGAAAGCGCTCAACGAGGCACCCTCGACGTATGAAGTCATGAGCGCCATCTTACCGCCTCTGCTTTTGATTTTCGCAGTTCTGGGCTCCATCTTGGGCGGTATCGCAACCCCCACAGAAGCTGCGTCCGTCGGCGCGGTGGGTGCGATCCTGATGGCGGGTTTTCGCATGGGCGTGAGCCCGAAGCTTATCTTGGCCGGTGCGGTGGCCCTGCTGCTTCTGGCGCTCATGGCCGGGCTTGCCCCTGTTCGACTGCAACGCAGCGACACCGGTCCTTTGGACTGGGCGTTGGGAGCGGCCTATGTGGGGATGGCCTTGACCGGGCTGGCGGCGATTGTGGTCTCCCTGCAAAAAGCATTTGCCACGGATATGTTGAGCGCAGCGTTGACCTCAACCATGACCGTAACCTCCATGATCTTCGCGACCATCCTGACCGCGAGCGTGTTTGCTCTTGTCTTCGTTGGATTGGGCGGCGAAGACCGCATCCAGCACATTCTGGAAGGCATGCCGGGCGGACCGATTGGGGCGCTGATTTTCTGCATGCTTTTGACGTTCATCCTCGGCTTCTTTCTCGATTTCGTTGAGATTACGGTAATCGTGCTGCCTTTGATTATGCCGGTGCTGATCCTGAT
>JBCDDQ010000245.1:0-7538 GCA_039180225.1 Pseudomonadota bacterium | reverse complement strand
TCCAAGCTTGCGATCAAAGCGCCGGCGCCCAGATTGTTGCGTTCAAACTGGTCCCACTGGAACCACCGTACCCTGAGACCAAGCCCATCTTCACCTTCAAGGCCGGCCACAACCCTGGCCGTGGGCTCAAAGTCAAAACCGGGCGCTTCGCCTTCTGACTGGAACGGCCTGAGCACCACCGCCTCACCTTCAAGGAATGCGCGAACGGTGCTCTCCTCATCCGCCGCCAAGAGGCCGGCACTGGCCGCAGCCGCGCCCTCGCCCACACCCTGGGCCAGAGGCACATGGAAGCCGGCCAGGACCGTGCCTCCGAACAGTCCGAGATCTTCCTGGTCTCCATCACCGATCGTCCCGCCGCTCCAGCTTTGGGCTTCTGCCGCCCCGCGCACGAACACACGTCCTCCCCCCTCAAAGCGCCAGAGCGTTGCCTCGGCGCCCAGTTGGATCTCGGCCGTGGTGAAGAACAGGTTGGATCTGGGCGTCCCGGTTTCAGTGCCCTTGGGGGCATATTGCATGGAATAGCGACCTTTGCCGAACAGCAGGATGTCGTCGGTCAGGAGATGAGCCAGTTCAAGCCCCACCACCAGACCGTTGCTGTTGCGCATATCATCTGCATCAAAAAAGCCGAACTCCCGGTAATCCGCATAGCGGTAGCCGGCACTCGCCACACCGGAAAGGTTGCCATGGGAGAAAGATTGGGTCAGCTCCACGTCAATGGTTTCCAAGGAAAGGCGCTCGATCAGTTCCGGCACACCCACATTGTTAGGATTTTTCGCGGACCAATCGAACCAGCGGAACCGGATCCCCAGCCCGTCCTCGCCCACAAGCCCTGCAATCACACGCGGTGCCACTTCGGCGTCAAACCCGGGCGCTTCGCCCTCTGACTGGTAGGCCGTCAGCACCACGGCTTCACCGGCAATGAACGCCCCAGCCTCACCTTGAGATTGTGAGGTTGAGGTGTTGAGCCCGGCCGTGGTCAATCCGTGTGCTGCGCCTTGAGGCCCCAACGGAACGTCCACTCCGGCCAGAACAGTGCCGCCAAACAGGCCGAGATCTTCACTGTCCGCATCGCCGATCTCCCCACCCGACCAGGATTGGCCTTCAACGGCGCCGCGCAAGAACACCCGAGCGCCATTCTCGAACATCCAAAGGTTCGCCTCGGCACCCAGCTGGATCTCCGCGGTGGTGAAAAACAGGCGGCTGACCGGCGCGCCAAAATCCAGTCCCCGCCGGGCGGCCTGAAGCGAGCCGCGCGCCTTGCCGAAGACAGCAAAATAGTCGGTCAGCATGTGCGACACTTCAAGGCTCAGGGTGAGACCATGGCTGTTGCGCATCTCTTCGATATCGCCGACGCTAAGCTCGCGGTAATCGGCATAGCGGTAGCCTGCGCTCGCGGTGGCTGACGCCTTGCCAAACTGAAACCGCTTGGTCACCTCGGCATCGAAGGTTTCCACATTGATGCGTTCAATCAAGGTACCGGCATTGGCGGCGTTTGAGCCGCTCCACTCAAACCAGCGGAACCTGACGCCCAGCCCATCTCGACCGTTCAGGCCGCCAACGATCCGAACGCCCGGTTTAATGCCAATTCCGGGGGCTTCGCCCTCAGCCTGGAAGGGCTTGAGAAAGACCGCCTCTCCGCTCAGATAAACGCCCCAATCACTGGGAACCGCGGGCGTAAAGCCGCCCTCTTCCGCCATCGCGGCGGGTGATAAGATGCACAAACCAACGATTGCGGACGCACTTCGCCGCAGAACTCCACGCAACCTTGCGGCCATTCACCTTCCCCGTTGACGGCCCCGGTACACACCACCGCACGCTTGGCGCGCACACTCTTGTCATTCACACGAAATATCAAGCGAGCTTAGCCGCAACGATGAGCCCTGTATACTCAAAGAAAAAAATCACCCCATTTGTGGCATATGACACATTAGATCTCTAACAAACCGGATAGTCTCCGCGCAGCCGTTCAATGCAGGGAGTGTCCCCCCATGATTGATACACTTTTAAGCGCGGACGTTCTTAACGTCGTGGGGATCGTGGGTGTTGCGCTCTATCTTGGCTCCTATGCCGCCCTGCAGCTCGGGTTTTTGCGCGGTCAAGACTATCTTTATCCGACGCTGAACCTGATGGCGGCGTCCTGCGTGCTGGCCAGCCTGTTTCACGCCTTCAACCTGTCGTCGGCCATCATTCAGGTTGCCTGGATCACCATCAGTATCGTGGGGATCGCCCGCATGGCCTTCGTCAATATGCGGCTGCGCTTCAGCGATGATGAAAGGGATTTCGTTGAGGACATGCTGAAAGGATTGCCGCTCGCTCAAGCTCGCCTGCTCCTGGATACCGGGTTTTGGATGGGGGCCGAACCCGGCAGTCTGCTCACGGTTCAGGGCAAGCCCGTGGACCACCTGTGCTACATGGCCAGCGGCAAAGCGGATGTCATTGTGGATGGCAAGCTGGTCGCGCAGTGCGGGGCAGGCGCGATGATTGGTGAGGTGACCTACTTAACGGGCGAGCCGGCCTCGGCCACAGTCCGCACAGCAGAGACGATGCGGTGCCTGCGCTTCCAGGCCGGCCACCTGCGCACTTTTCTGGCAAAAAACCCCGAGATTCGCGCCATCTTGGAGCAGAACATGGCGAACCATCTGCGCACCAAGCTTGTGGATGCCTCCACGCAGGCGTCGGCGCCGCGCCACGATCTCACGACAGAGCAGGCCGCCTAGGCCGTCAGCTGCGGAATGTTCTTATAGAGCTCCAGCGCCTCTGGATTGGCCAGCGCCTCTTTGTTCTTCACTTCGCGCCCATGCACCACGTCGCGCACCGCCAGTTCGGTGATCTTGCCTGATTTGGTGCGCGGAATGTCATCCACCGCCACAACAACACCCGGCACGTGCCGTGGTGAGGCGCCACTGCGGATCTGGGTCTTGATCTTCTTGGTCAGATCGTCATCCAAGACCACCCCGTCCGCCAGACGCACAAACAAGACGATGCGCGTGTCGTCGTCCCAGCTTTGGCCGATGCACAGGCCTTCGATGATCTCCGGCAGCTTTTCCACTTGGGCATAGATTTCGGAGGTGCCAATGCGCACCCCTCCAGGGTTCAAGGTGGCATCGGATCGGCCATGGATGATCATACCGCCATGTTCGGTCCATTCGGCAAAATCGCCGTGACACCACACATTATCAAAGCGGTCGAAATAGGCGGCGTGGTACTTGGCACCGTCCGGGTCGTTCCAGAACATCAGCGGCATGGACGGAAAGGCCTTGTCGCACACCAACTCGCCCTTCACGCCGGGCGGACACGGGTTGCCCTCATCGTCGTAAACGTTGGTGCCCATGCCGAGCCCGTTGGCCTGGATCTCAGAGCGATAGACCGGCCCCATGGGATTGCCGGCAACAAAACAGCCGCAAATGTCCGTGCCGCCGGACATGGACGCCAGGTGGATGTCCGACTTGATGCTGTCGTAGACAAAATCAAAGCTCTCCGGCGCCAGGGTGGAGCCGGTGGAACACATCATGCGCACCGTTGCCAGAGAATGGGTGGTCTTTGGCTCCCAGCCCGTCTTCTTCACCGCATCAATGTATTTGGCCGAGGTTCCAAAGATGGTCATCCCGGTTTCGTCCGCGAAATCGAAGATGGCCTTCTCGCTGGGATAGAAGGGCGAGCCGTCATAAAGCAGCATGGTGCACCCGGTTGCGAGCGCGGAGACCAGCCAGTTCCACATCATCCAACCGCACGTGGTGAAGTAGAACAGCTTATCGTCCTCTTTCACATCCGTTTGCAGAGTTTGCTCCACCATGTGCTTGAGCAGGGCAGCGCCTTGGGTGTGGACAATACACTTGGGCACGCCGGTGGTGCCTGAGGAGAACAGAATATAGATCGGGTGATCAAAAGGCATTTGGGCAAACGCGATCTCGCCGGCCGCATGAGGCGCCAGGAGTGCGTCCATCGTGACGGCCTTATCTATGCTGGCGGCGACGGCCTCGGCCTCGCCGATATAATCGATCACCACGACCCGCTCCAGGGTGGGCAGTTGAGAGGCAATTTCGCGCACCTTGTCCGCGATGTTGTGGGTCTTGCCGTTATAGTAGTAGCCATCGCACACCACCAGAACACGTGGCTCCACCTGGCCAAACCGGTCCAGCACCCCTTGGACGCCAAAGTCGGGGGAACATGATGACCATGTTCCGCCCAGAGAAACGGTGCCGAGAAACGCCACGATGGTCTCTGGCATGTTGGGGGTGATGCCACACACGCGGTCGCCCGCCTGAAGTCCGAACGCCGCCAGCGCGGCATGCATGCGCGAGACATCGTGATAGAGTTCGCGCGCGGTGACCTCGCGGCGCACTTTGTCTTCGCCGCGGAAGATCAGAGTGACTTTGTCGTCACGGCGCCGCAGCATGTTTTCCGCATAGTTCAAACGCGCGTCGGGGAAGTAGCGCGCGCCGGGCATCTTGTCGGCGTTTTCAATGACGCGCTCGCCGCGGATTTCAGCCTTCACGTCACAAAAATCCCATATGTCTGACCAAAACTTCTCCTGCTCGGAGACCGAATAGGCGTGCAGAGCGTCATAAGTTGCGATGTCAGAGCCATGACGTTCGTTCACAAACGTCATAAACTTGGCAATATTGGTCGACGCTTTGCGCTCTTCAGACGGTTGCCAAAGCAGTTTGGACATGGGCTGCCTACCTCGTAATTCCATCGCGGCACTGGTGCGAACGGTCAGGGTTGTGTATTCCGCTCATATGGCTACTCGATTTCGGTCGGGCTGCAAACCAGGCAAGGACAAAGAATCGTCATTCTGTTCGGCGAATTTGCACTAAGGAGTGGTCGATGAAACTCATACTGCGCACGCTGTTGGCTCTGGTTGTGTTGGTGGTTGTGGCCGTTGTTGCTATCCCCTTCCTTCTGCCGTCCGGTTGGATTGCGGAAAAAGTGGCCGAGCAGGTCAAAGCCCACACAGGGCGTACGCTCGCCTTTAGCCAAGACACCTCTCTGTCTTTCTTCCCCGATATTGCGCTGACTTTGAAGAATGCGCAGCTGTCGAACCCGCCGGATATGCCGGAGGGCAATGTGGCCTCTATGGAAGCCTTGCGGCTGAAAGTGGCTTTACAACCTCTGTTTTCGCGCAAAGTGGAGGTGCAGGAGTTTCGCCTGGTGAAGCCCGTGGTCAATCTGTTGGTGACCGCCGACGGCAAGTCCAATTGGCGCCTGCCGGAAACGCAAGCCGGCGCCGGGCAAGACAGCAGCTCGGGGAGTGGCCAGAGCGGCCAATCATTTGCGCCCACAGACATCACCCTCGGCCCCCTCAATATCGAGGGTGGAAAGCTGCTCTATCTGGATGAGCGTTCCGGAACAGCTCTTAAGATTGACGACATCAACGCCGCCATCTCGCTGCCCAAGCTGGACGGGCCGGTGGCCATTAAGGGCGATCTGGTGTGGAACGGGGAAAAGGTCGCGCTTGATTTCAAAGCCGACGAACCCGCGGCTCTGGCGGAAGACCGCGCCAGCGCCGTGAGCTTTACACTGGCCGCCAAGCCGCTGGCCATGGGCTATGCGGGCAAGATCTCGCTCCAACAAGGCTTAAACCTGGCCGGCGGCGTCAACGTGAAGACCCCAAGTCTGCGCGGCCTTGCCGCTTGGGCCGGCTCGCCCCTGGCACCAGGCAAGGGCCTCGGCCCGTTCTCGGTCAAATCCTCGCTGTCCTATTCCCAGGACAAAATCTCCTTGCAAAAAGCCACCCTTCAGCTCGACGGCATGAACGCGCGCGGCGACCTTGCGGTGGATCTTAAAGGGGCCGTGCCGTTCGTCAGCGGGCGGCTTGGCGTCGATAAGATCGATGTGAACGCCTATACCGGCGCCGGTTCTGAAGGCGGGGGCGGCAGCGCCGCCAGCGGCAAGTGGAGCACAGCCAAGATCGATATGTCTGGTCTTAGGGCCGTGAACGCCAATCTCTCTTTGAATGCCGGAAACATCATCTTCAAGAAGACCACACTGACCAAGGCGGTTGTGGCTCTGACCCTGAAGGGTGGTGTTCTGGATGCCAAGCTTACCAATGTGGGGCTTTACGGCGGCACTGCGGCGGGGGCCTTGCGCCTCAACGGCGCGCGGCAGGTCCCCTCCCTGGCTGGATCTTTGCGCACCAAGGGGGTGAACGCCTATCCCCTGTTGAAGGACTTCGCCGGATTTGAATGGCTTGAAGGGGCAACCGCCATCACCGCGCAGGTCAGCGCCGCGGGCCGCAGCCAGGCCGATATGGTGTCCACCCTGGGCGGCAAGCTCAACATCACCTTCACCGATGGCGCCATTCGCGGCGTCAATGTGGCCAAGATGATCCGCGGGGCCACCAAGAACATTTTGAGCGGCTGGGAGAATGAGCCCGCCGAGAAGACTGACTTCTCGGTGTTTGCTGCCAACTTCAACATCGCCAAGGGCATCGCAACGACCAATGATCTGAAACTGAACGGCCCGCTGGTCCGCCTCACGGGCAAGGGCTCGGTGTCCATGCCGCCCAAGCGGCTGAGCTTCCTGATTTCGCCTAAGGTGGTGGCGTCTTTGAAGGGCCAGGGCGGCCTGGACGACCTCTCCGGCGTCACGGTTCCCTTTAAGGTGGAAGGCCCATGGGGTGATCCCAAGATCTATCCGGACATTGAAGGCATTCTGCAAAACCCGGAAGCGGCCTTCCAGGCGTTCAACAATCTGTTGGGCGGCAAGAACGGCATCAAAGGACTGGACAGCAAGGCGCTTGAAAAGGTGGTGAAGGACAAAACCGTCAAAAAGGTCACCAAAGAGGTCGAAAAGGTCCTGGGCGAAGACAGCACCAAGCAACTGGAAGAGATCGGCGGCGGACTTCTGAAAGACCTGTTCAAGAAGAAGAACTAACCGATGATCAAAGTTCAGGCCGAGCCGTTTGACGTCGCTACGGAGCTGGAGGCCCTGAAACAGGGCAACCTCAAGATCGGCGCTACCGTTACGTTCACCGGTACCGTGCGCGATCTGAACAACGATGCCGGTGTGAGCTCCATGACCTTGGAGCACTATCCCGGCATGACCGAGAAAGCGCTTGAGGAGATCGAGCGCGAGGCCAACGCCCGCTGGCCGCTGGAGGCCAGCTTGGTGATCCACCGTTATGGCAAGCTTGAACCGGGCGAGGATATCGTTCTGGTGATCACCTGTTCGGGCCACCGGCAGGCGGCATTTGAAGCGGCGGAATATCTGATGGATTGGCTGAAAACCAAGGCGCCCTTCTGGAAGCTGGAAGAGGGCGATCAGGGCGGCACCTGGGTGGACGCGCGCGAGAGCGATGAAGCTGCAGCCGCGCGCTGGGCCGAAAAAATCTCTTAAAAGCCGGGCTTTGGAAACATGATCCGCCGCTGGCTGAGAAGCTCCCGACGCTTGGTTGATCTGCTTGTATTGGCACTTCTCGTGATGATGGCCGCCTATGGTGCATCGCTGTTGCCCGGCGGAGAACTTGGCGGCACGGCCAAAGTTATGGACGGGGACAGTTTGATGGTGGCCGGCACAGAGGTCCGGCTCTACGGCAT
>JBCDDQ010000244.1:0-7553 GCA_039180225.1 Pseudomonadota bacterium | reverse complement strand
TAGGTGGCCCACTGAAAAATAGGGGTGAACTTTTCCTAGGGACCCCAGCCTTTGGGGACCTCTGCTCGTGGGGTCCTAATGCTTGTGAGGCCCCAACGTCTGGGGTTCACTGCATCTCCCCTGCTTGTGGGGCCCCGTGCCGACGGGGGCACTTAAGTCTGGGGCCGGCTGCATATAGGGGTCCCACTGACAATGGGGTCCACTGTCCCTAGGGAACCTCAGCTTTTGGGGGCTCCCTGCTCGTGGGGCTCCTGCTCACGGGGGCCCAACGTCTGGCGCCGATTGCATCTAGGAGGCCCACTGCCAATTAAGGTCCATCTTCCCTGAGTACTCCAGCAGCTGACGTCTCCTGCTAGTGGGCTCTCTGCTGACGAGGGCCCCAACGTCTGGGGCCGACTGCATATAGGGGGCCCACTGACAATTTGGCCCACTTGCCAGAAGCCGTTACTGCTGTGGGTGGGACTTCTACGGCGGTTGCCGGAGATGGTGCATCGATTACGCTTACCGGGACTACTGTCCGCGTCACAAGCGCTATCGCAAACGGTATCGCAAGCCTAGATATTACTAAGCGCCATTTGCTTATTGCACGTGACACTCAGCCGGAACGTTCGCGTTCCGGCTGATTTGGTTTCACAGACGAGCTAGAGGTAGCCTTTCCACATCAGGAAGGCACCCAGCGCCAGCGGTAGCGTGCCAATCGCGCGCAGCACGGCGTTGTTGGCCAACATCTTCTCACCCATGGTCGTGACAAGGCTCGGGAAGCCCATGCGCACCATACCTGCGGTCAGCATGAGCCAACCCAGAAGGGTGATCGTGAGCGGCCAGCCGGCCCAAACGTTGTGAGTGTTGATCACAGCCAACCCGGCGATGAACGCCATTGCGCCCGCTACGAAAATCAGCGCACGGCTGTGCAAGAACTCATTGCCCACCGCTTTCATATGGCGTGGATTCAACAGTCCAATCAGCCCTGAGATCACAAGCATCGGGCCGATCAGCTTTGCAATGAAAAGAGATGTTTGCATGACTGCTCCTGTGCTGCGTTAGCGTGAAGCGAGACGCACTTTCGCTTATCACTGATATGGGGTGAGGCGGTTTCCAGTTCCAGCACTTTCGGGTTTTGCCATCCCTATGCT
Source organism: Pseudomonadota bacterium (assembly GCA_039180225.1). Taxonomy (GTDB): domain Bacteria; phylum Pseudomonadota; class Alphaproteobacteria; order Rhizobiales; family CAJQND01; genus JAAEUE01. Next base: position 6,420 of record JBCDDQ010000244.1, on the reverse strand, counting down.
ATGGTTACAGCGCGCATCAGGACGCCTCCGATCCGCGGGAAGGGCCAAGCCCACCTGGCTTTAGAATGAAGTTTACTGACCCTCTTTTCCGTCTGAGGGCGCGGATACCGGACATATGCGAAAGGAGGCGTGCGATGGCGTTCGCAGAACTGCCGGACAACCCCAGTCTTGACCACCTCAAAAAACAAGCCAAGCGGCTGCTGAGGTCTGCCCGAGAAGGCGACGAAGCTGCGCTGGGCAGAATTGGCCCTTACTTTGGCCATCCCCGATCGATCGGTTTGCAATCTGCGCAGCTGGTGATCGCGCGTGAGTATGGTTTTTCAAGCTGGGCCAGGCTGAAAGGCGCAGTCGAGCGTCCCGCGTTGGCGCGCCGCAACACGCCAGATCAACTGGCCAACCGGTTCTTGGATCTGGTCTGCCTGACCTATCGTCCTGATGTCGATGCAGGCCCTCACCGCTTCAAGGACGCCGGCGCGCTGCTTGCGGCTCATCCTGAAATCGCCGAGGAGAGCATCTACACAGCCGCAGCCCTTGGCGATGTGGAGCGGATCGATCACTGGCTGGCCAGCGATGAGGGGCTGATTAACCGCAAAGGGGGGTACTTCAACTGGGAACCGATTATGTATGCTGCCTACGCCCGGTTGCCGGGCAGCACAAGTCTGGCGGGCGGGCTCAGACTGCTCAAGCGCGGGGCCGATCCCAACGCGCATTACATGTGGGGCGGACAGTACCGATTTACCGCGCTCACTGGCGTGTTCGGCCAAGGCGAGGGCGGGCCGGTCAACTTTCCCGAACATCCTGATTGCGTGGCGTTCGCAAGAGGTCTGCTGGAGGCCGGCGCGGAGCCGAACGACAGTCAGGCCGCCTACAACCGCTGCTTTGAGAAGGATGATACCTGTCTGGAGCTGCTGCTGGAATACGGGCTCAGCCCCCGCGACCGCAACAACTGGCTGTTGGAAGATGGTGACCGTCTGGTGCCCAACAGCAGCCAGACTATGCACTTTCACCTGATCCAAGCGCTTCACCGCGGCTTTGATGCCCGCGCCAAGCTGCTCATCGATCATGGGGTGGATGTGGACAAGCCCGATGATACCTATGACACGCTCACAAAGGGCAAGACCCCTTATGAAGCGGCACGATTGTTGGGGCAGGATGAGATCGCTGATTATCTCTTGGCGCACGGGGCAACACAGGCGGAGCTGTCAAACCTTGAGCAGTTTCAAGCGGCCTGCATGAGCGGGGACACTCAAAAAGCCATGGCGCTCAGGACCGCTGATCCGACCTTGACGCATGAGGGGCGGCCGCTTGAGCGCGAAATGCTGGGCGATGCGGTGGTGCAAGGCAACCGGCCGGCGCTTGCTGCCATGATTGAGCTCGGTTTTGATTTGGGCGCAGCCGGAACCCAGACGCCTCTTCACGATGCGGCGTTCCACGGTCGCGAAGACATGGCGCGTATGCTGCTGGAGGCTGGTGCTGATCCAACGGTGCGTGAGCCCAACCACGCGGCGCCGCCGATTGGATTTGCGCAGTATGCCGGTCAGGACGCGTTGGTCGCATTGCTGGATGGCGAGCGTATGGACATTTTCACCGCCGCAGCCCGGGGCAACCTGGACGAGCTTCGCCGGCACCTGAGCGCAGACGCAGACCGCCACAAGCTGCGCTTCTCTGAGGTGCGGCCGAAGGGCTGTGGGCCGATGGAAAGCGACTGGATGACGCCTTTGGCCTATGCCGTGCTCAACAGGCAGGTCGATGCGATCTGCTTTCTTCTCCAGCATGGGGCAGACGCTGGTGTGGCGAGCCCGACGGGAAAGACCATCCTGGATCTCGCTGAAGAGGGCGGTGACCAGGACGTGCTGGCAGCTTTGGCCCGAAAAACCGGTGCTGGCTCTTAAAGGGGCGCTCCTGTACCATATTGTTCCTCATGGTCTCTCAGCGGGCAGAACGATGCGCGATAAACTCCACTACCTGTTCCTGAACATCGGTCATTTTCTTGATCACCTTTTCATGCTCGTGTTTGCGACCGTGGCGGCCCTGGCGCTGGGGCGTGAGTGGGGTATGGGCTATGGTGAACTCATTGCGTATGCCACGCCGGGGTTTATCGCTTTTGGCGCCTTTGCTCTGCCAGCCGGGTGGTTGGCAGACCGGTGGAGCAAGGAAGGGTTGATCACGGTCTTCTTCATCGGCATCGGGCTGTCAGCGTGCGCAACGGCACTGGCGCAGACACCCTTACAAATGGGCATTGGTCTGTTCGCCATAGGCGCCTTTGCGGCGATTTACCATCCGGTGGGCATTGCTCTGGTGCTGGAAGGTCACGCCAAGACGGGGATGCGTATCGCGGTGAACGGGGTCTGGGGTAATATGGGTGTGGCAGTCGCCGCACTGCTTACCGCTTTTCTCATTGACACCACCGGCTGGAGGTCCGCGTTTGTTTGGCCCGGTGCGCTGTCCGTTGCGCTGGGGATTGCGTATGGGATCACCATTTGGCGCACAGCGGAGACGGACCGGCAGGCCAAGGCGGCCTCAGGTAAGAGTTCCAAAGTGCCCGACCCGGTGTTCGACCGGACGATGTTTATTCGTGTTTTGGCGGTTATCTTCTTCACCACGGCGCTCGGTGGTTTGGTGTTCCAAAGCACCACATTCGCCTTGCCCAAGGTGCTCGATGAGCGCGCCGCTGACATCGCGGCCAGCGCGACCCTCATTGGTTGGCTGGCCTTCTTTGCGTTTGCGGTGGGCTCTGTTGGGCAGTTGATTGTGGGCTCGCTGGTGGACCGGGTTTCCCCGCGCCTGGTGTTCCTCGGTGTGGCCGCCATGCAGGTGGTGTTTTTCGCCGCCATGGCCCAAGCCACCGGCTGGTATGTTGTCGCCTTTTCCGTTGCCTTTATGCTGGCCACTTTCGGTCAAATCCCGATCAATGACGTGCTGGTGGGACGGGTGGCAAAATCTGCCTGGCGCAGCCGCATCTTGGCGCTGCGCTACACCATCACCATTTCGGTCATGGCCTCATCGGTACCCTTCATCGCCTGGGTCCATGGCACCTGGGGCTTTGACCGACTGTTTGTGATTTTGTCCTTCACGGCAGCTTTCATTTGCTTGGCGGTGGCAACCTTGCCGGCGGCGATTTCCGGCACCAAACCGCAGCTCGCCCCAGCTGAGTGAGCGATGCCAGCCATCGCGTGGAGATTGGTTCAGGCCTTGCGAAAGCTGCCGCCATAACCTTCGCTCGGCGAGGCTGAGGGAAACTTGCCCTCTTCCAGATAACGCTCATGACAGCGCTTCAGGGCCTTTCGGTCCAGAGTTACACCAAGTCCAGGTCCATCGGGTACGCCCAGGTGGCCGTCCTTGGGCGTCAGCAATCCTTGCTCAATCACATCGTCGCCATACCAACGCAAGAGGGTCTGGCTCGGCTCGCGAATGTGCTCCATCGCTGCCGAAACGTGAAGATAAGCTGAGCTGGCGATGCCGGTTTCACCGGAATGAAACCGGAAACCGACATCCAGTCTGGCGCACGCACCTATGAATTCAGTGGCCCGTTTAATGCCGCCCAGCTCGTTGAGGTTTGTTACCAGAGTGTCCGGCGCCTTATGGCGTACCGCTTCGGGCAGATCGATGATGTGCGATGAGAAGGAAGCGGGCGTTACCGTCCTGAGCTGTGCCAGCTCTTCATAGGTTTCCACCGGCTCTTCGTAGGCATGGATGTCGAAGCGGTCGAGCTTTTTAAGGGCGCTGCGTGCTGTTGAGACGGTCCAGGCCCCGTTTGCGTCGAGCTGCAGCTGGCGCTCGCCAATGGCTGCGCGCACTTCGGCCACCATCTGCAATTCTTCAGACAGAGCCACCGTGGCCACCTTGCCTTCAAACCATTGGGCGCCGTGGTCCTCTATCATCTTGGCGCAAAAGTTTGCAATTTCGGTTGGGGTGTTCTGTCCAGGCTCACTTGCGCCGGGCAGTCGGTAGGCAAAGTATTCGGTGAGCGCGATCTCGGTCCGCACGGCCCCGCCCAGGAGCGTGTGAAGTGGCACGTTCTCGATCTTGCCGTATGCGTCCCACATCGCCATCTCTATGCCGCCAAAGGCCCGCCGTGCCGCCAGCCCGTTGTTCCAGGCAGAATAGCGCATTTGAGGCACCACGCGCCGTTCCGCCAGGGTGGTTTCGCGGATGTCCATGCCGATCAGAGCTTCCCCCATGGTCACGACATCAGCGGCCCGGTCGCCGTCCGCAACCTCGCCAAGTCCGGTAATGCCCGCGTCGGTGTCCACCTCAACGACGGTCTTGGTGAGTGAGGCCATGGAGCCATAGCTAAAGCGATAGGGTGCGGTGAACGGGATGTTTACCGGAGTGGCCCGGACCGCGGTGATCTTCATGGGGTCGCTATGTTCGCGTTCAGTTTAAGACAGGATACCCTTGGGCGATGGCGCGCTGTTCCAATTCCAGGACGCGCTGATATTCATCGTCGCCGAGCAATGCCGCGCCGTCAAGCAGGACCTTGTCGCGGGCAGAGGCAAGGGCAGGATCCGTGCAGACCGTAGTGAGGGCGGCGCGCAGCTTTTCAAGGGTCTCCGGCGGTGTGTGGATCGAGGTGATGAAGGGCAGGCCCGGCGCACTCGGGGTTTGTTGGATGATTTTGAACTGGGCGGCGCGAACCGGCTCATGCGCCACCATGAGGGCCCAGGTCACACAGTCGACCGCGCACAAGTCGACCGTGCCGGCAGCAACAGCATCCATCGAGGCGCTGTGACTTCCGGTTTCCACGGTTGAGGAAAAGAAGCGGCCATCGGCAGCAAGAGGCGCAACGGCAGCCCGCAAGCTGTTGTAGCCGGACTGGGAGTGCGCGGCATTGTACCCCGCGATGCGGCCCCGGCACTCGGCTAGTGCGGTTGCATGATCGTCGCGTCTCACTACGATGATCGAACAATAGTAGGGGCCCTCGCAGCCCATGGCCTTGTAGACTGGCGTCGCCACCAATTGAACCTTCCCGCGTAGCTGAGCCATGTAAGGGTAGCCGCATGTTTGCGAAAAAATCAGCCCCGGAGCCAGCCATAAGCTGGCATAGTCAGGCTGGCGGTTCAAAATGTCAGGCGCTCGCACATCCGCATCGCGCAGTGCCTTCACGAAGGCGCGCCAGAGCCTGTCTGTGGCTTGGCGCACGGCCGGGTGATCGTACATGGGCAGGGACGCGACTGGCGAGTGCGCAGCAAATGACATAAAGTATACCCCGGTTGCATTCTGCAACCAATGATAGCAAATTTCTTCTCTATGTTAAGCAAAATTGTGGCACGGCTCAACAGAATGAGCCGCGCCAGGGCAGTGTGGTGTTTGAACCGGGCTGGTTTGCTTTATGCGGTTTCTGGCTCTGCGGCTCTGCGCCGGCTGCGACCCCTGCGGCGTGTTGCGCCGGCCTCTGGTGCAGCGGGGGCTTCGCCTTTGGCAAGCGCGGAGACATCGCCAAGCAGGCCCTCAATCTCGGCAATCTCCGGGCGGGCTCCGGGGGTGTGGGCCTCCAGCGCTTGCCGCATGGCCGCCAAGTGTTCCGGGGTTGTGCCGCAACACCCACCGATCACGCGGGCGCCGGCGTTGCGGACAAGCCGAACATAATCCTGCATTAGACTGGGCGTGCCGGAGTAAACGATCTCTCCGTCCACGAATTCAGGAACGCCGCAGTTGGCTTTGGCCACGACCAGCACATTGGGATCGGCGGCGGTGATGCCCAAAACGGTGGCCACCAGCTCAGCAGCTCCCGTGCCGCAGTTCGCGCCAATAGCGGCGGGTGGGTGTGCAAGATTTGCGGCCAGACCAGCAAAGCCTTCCGGTGTGACACCCATCATCGTGCAGCCATTGGTGTCAAAGCTCATGGTGGTGACGACCGGTAAACCGGACTCAGCTGCGCCTTCTGTGGCGGCCTGCAGTTCTTCCGGTCCAGAGATGGTTTCAATCCATAACAGATCGGCGCCGCCTGCCTTCAGGGCTTCTGCTTGGCGGGCAAAGGCTTCCCGGCCCTCTTCGATGGTGAGCGTGCCCACGGGCGCGAAGATCTCGCCGGTGGGACCCAGAGAGCCCGCAACAAGCACTTCGCGGTCGACCGCGTCAGCTTCTGCGCGCGCGTTTTGCGCAGCAGCCTTGTTGAGTTCAAACACCCTGTTCTCGGCACTGTGGAGCATCAGACGATACGCGTTACCGCCAAAGCTGTTGGTGAGCACAATATCGGCCCCTGCTTGGATGAACTCCCGGTGCAGGTCGCGCACCCGGTCGGGATGATCCACGTTCCAAAGCTCGGGCGGATCACCGGAGCCAAGGCCCCGCTTGAAGTAGTTGGTGCCGGTGGCACCGTCCGCGAGCAACCAATCGCGCTCTTTTAGAAGCTGCAAAAAGCCCATGTGATCGTCTCCATCTGCGCCACACTAAAGAATAAGCATATAAATATATCCT
>JBCDDQ010000243.1:0-7562 GCA_039180225.1 Pseudomonadota bacterium | reverse complement strand
CGCTGCGCCCTTTCTCCTCCGGATTTACCGAAAGTTCAGACCGCTACCGCCTGTCCCGGAAGGCGTAGCGCACGCTCCTGCAGCGCGCCGGAGCGGCCTTGCCAAGCTGGCACGGACCGGCAAGTTCCTGCTTTATGTGTTCGGCGCGTTTCTCTTGAGCGCAGTCGTTGCCGGCATATATGAAGCAAGCTTCAGGTAGCGTTTTTTCCATGCCTGAGGTATTGAGCCGGCTGGTCGATTTCTACCCAGGACGCACGTCACGTGGCCAAAAATTCCCTCCTGAACATTCTCAACGGCCTGAGCGAGGCCGTTTTCCTGATCGGCGAGAACCGGCAGATTGTGCTGACCAACCCGCAGGCCGTCGAGATTTTCGGCAAAGGATTGGAAGGCCAGAACATCGTCAGAGCCATCCGCCATCCGGACTGTCTGAGGGCAACTGAAGAGGCCCTGGCCGGCGCTGAGAATTCATCAGCTGTGATCGTTTTGGAGCGCCCCGTTCCCACCACGTATCAGGTGCGCGCGGCCCACCTGCCGGAAGACGACATCTTTGGGGCGCGGGCTGTGCTCAGCTTGGCCGACATTTCGCACGTGCGCGAGGCGGAACAAATGCGCTCAGACTTTGTGGCCAATGTAAGCCACGAACTGCGTTCGCCGCTCACCGCCCTCTCCGGCTTCATTGAGACGTTGCAAGGGCCCGCCAAAGACGACGCGGCGGCGCAGGAAAGGTTCTTGCACCTTATGGACCGCGAAGCGCAACGGATGAACCGCCTGATCGGCGATCTGCTCTCTCTTTCCAAGGTGGAGGTCAACGAGAGAGTTCGACCGACCGGCATGGCGGATGTGGTGTCCATTGTGCGCCGGGTCATCACCACGCTTTCGTCCCAGGCTGAAGAAGACGACAAACAGGTGGTGTTCCATCATCCCGAATCGGTCGCTCCGATCCCGGGTGATGAAGATGAGATCTTGCAGGTGTTTCAGAACCTCATCGAGAACGCCATCAAGTATGGCGCGCCCGATACGGAAGTCACCATCACCATTGATGAAATGGAACGTGCGGCCGGCGTGCGGGGGCCGGCGCTCAGCGTTGCCGTGCAAGATCGCGGGCCCGGCATTCCAGCTGAGCACATTCCCCGCCTCACCGAGCGCTTCTACCGGGTGGACGACAGCCGCTCGCGCGACATTGGCGGCACGGGGCTCGGCCTGGCGATCGTCAAACACATTCTCAGCCGCCATCGTGGCCGCTTGGTGATTCACAGTGAGCGCAATGTGGGCAGCAGTTTTACAGCCCTCCTGCCCACCACAACCAGCGCCGGGTAAGGCGTTTTTCCTGACAATTCAAGACTGTCACAAAACTGTAGCATAACTGACATACAGCGTTCTCACAGGGCTGTTACCGAACAGGCCTGGATCGCGGCGGGGCAGCAGATTTCCCCGGTTTGCGCGGCCATTACACGCCATTACGGAGGACGTCAGGCATGTTTAAATCCACCACTTCGATTGCCGCGCTCGCGGTGGGCGCCGTTGCCCTTACCGCAGCATCAGGCGCAGCAATCGCGCGTGATCAGATCAAGATCGTTGGATCTTCAACGGTTTTCCCATACACACAGGCTGTTGCTGAAGAGTTCGCCAACAAAGGCGGTACCGCACCAACGGTTGAGTCGACCGGTACCGGCGGCGGAATGAAAATCTTCTGCAAAGGCATCGGCGAATCTAATCCCGACATTACCGGCGCGTCGCGCGCCATGAAAAAGTCAGAGCAAGAGTTGTGCGCCAAAAACGGCGTCACCGACATCACCGAAGTTCTCATCGGTTATGACGGTCTGTCTCTGGCAAACTCCCGCAAAGGCAAGAAGATCAGCCTGACCAAAGTGCAGATCTATCAAGCCCTTGCGTCCAAGGTTCCGGTTGACGGCAAGCTCGTGGACAATCCTTACAAAAAATGGAGCGACATCGACAGCTCGCTTCCTGGTGACGCAATCGTAGCCTATGGCCCTCCGCCAACATCTGGCACGCGCGATGCGTTCGTTGAGCTGGTCTTCCACTATGTCTGCGGCAAAGGCAAAATGGACTTCTGGGCCAACATGAAGAAAACGGCCGACAAGAGCGCTATGAAGAAAGCGGTTAAGAACGACTGCACCTCCATGCGCACGGACGGTCCGTTCATCGAAGCCGGCGAGAATGACAACCTCATCGTTCAGCGTCTGGTGGCTGATCCGAAAGCAATGGGTATCTTCGGTTACTCGTTCCTGTTCGAAAACCAAGACCAACTGCAGCCAGTTGCCATTTCCGGTGTTCAACCTTCAATGGAAACCATCGGGGACGGTTCTTACGGCATCTCCCGTCCGCTGTACTTCTACATCAAGAATGCACACCGGAAAGTCATCAAGGGCATGGACGAGTTCATCACCGAGTACGTGAGCGACGGCGCCATGGGCCCTGGCGGTTACCTCTCTGAGCGTGGCCTTGTTGTCTTGCCCGACGAGCAACTGAAGTCGGTCCAAGAAGGTGCCCTCGAAGGCAAGAAGATGGCTGCCGGCTCCTAAGCCCTGGAGCTTTTGAGCACCAAATCCATCGAGGATGGCGGCACCTGCCGCCATCCTCAGCCGCCTAATTCGACGACATGGAAGGCGGGCTGGGAATAAGACGCGGCACAAATCCAAACGACCGCACAGTCCAATCCGCCACTGACATACTTCCTTGAGCGGGGTTGAGTCATGGTTGGCTACCTATTTCTGGCCATTGTGATCATTTCACTTGCCGGTTTCTATGCGGGCCGGTCCAAAGCACAAACGAGCGTCGGCAAACTTTCCGAGCTTCACTCGCTGCCGAACTTCCACGGCGGGTTCATTGCGGCCTGGATCGGCATTCCGTCCATCATCGTTGTGTTGTTGTGGTTGCTGTTCCAAGGCACCGTCATAGACAACTTGCTCTTAAGCTCTTTGCCGACCGACAAGGTTGAGGGCATGGACAAGGCCCAGCTCTCGCTGGTTCTCAGCGAGGTGCGTTCGGTTGCGGCGGGCAACGTGTTTGGGGAACCAGAACCCTACGTTATTGCCGCTGCGGAGCGCTACAACAGTTGGTACGCCATCTCGCGCTGGTCCATGGTCGCGGTCGCGCTGGCCCTGTGTTTGATCGCCCTGCTCTACACGCGCTCCCAGATATCGGGCCGCTTCCGCGCCCGTCACCGGGTGGAACGCATCATGGATGGCGTGATGGTCGCGTGCTCGATCATCGCCATTCTGACAACCTTCGGGATCGTGATTTCCCTTTTGGTCGAAGCCTTGCGGTTTTTCGATCTGGTTTCGCCGCTGGAATTCTTCTTTGGCCTGAACTGGGAGCCGCAGATCGCCATCCGCGCCGACCAGGTGACGGGCGGAGGGGCCTTTGGCGCGATCCCGGTCTTTATCGGGACGCTGCAGATCGCCTTCCTGGCCATGTCGGTGGCAACCCCGCTTGGTTTGTTTTCGGCAATCTACCTCACCGAGTACTCCGGCCCGAGGTTTCGCAAGACAATCAAACCCATATTGGAGATCCTGGCGGGCATTCCCACGGTTGTTTACGGCTTCTTTGCTGTGCTGGTGGTCGCCCCGTCCATGCGGGAGTTCGGTGCAACAATCGGCCTGGACATTGCGCCGAACAGCGCTTTGGCAGCAGGTTCGGTGATGGGCATCATGCTGATCCCGTTCGTGTCGTCTCTGTCTGACGATGCGATTTCTTCGGTGCCGGATGCCATGCGTCACGGCTCATATGGCCTTGGTGCCACCAAGGGCGAAACCATCATAAAGGTGCTGTTGCCGGCGGCTCTGCCGGGCATCATGGGCGGCATCCTGCTCGCCACCAGCCGTGCCATCGGTGAAACCATGATCGTGGTGATGGCCGCAGGGATTATTGCCACGCTTACGATGAACCCCTTGGAACCGGTGACAACGGTGACCGTGCAGATCGTCACCTTGCTGATCGGTGACACCGAATTCGACAACCCAAAGACCCTGGCAGCCTTTGCCCTCGGCCTGGTGCTGTTCGTGGTCACCCTCATGCTCAACATCCTCGCTCAGCGGGTCGTCAGAAAATACAGGGAACGTTATGAGTGATACCGCCTTACACACCCCTCCCGGCCCGATCCGGTCTCACGACTGGGCGTCTACTGGAGCACGTGCCCGCGTAAAGCGCCGCTACATGTATGACCGGATCCTGCAATGGGTTGGCCTTGGGTCAATCGGGATCGGCGTCCTGTTGCTGTTGATCCTGCTGTCGTCGTTGGTGAGCACCGGCCTGCCGGCATTCCAGACCACGAAGGTGACGCTGGATGTGTTCATCGACCCCAAGCTGGTCAAGCCGGAAAATCCGGGCAAGGGCAACTTCCGGAAAGTCACCCGGGACGCCTTTGCAAAACTCTTCCCGGAGGTCACCAGCAGGAGCGATCAGCGGCGGCTTTTTAAGATCATGAGCTCTGGCGCACCCTTTAACGTGCGCAAATATGTGATCAACAATCCAGACGTGATTGGTCAGAACATCCAGTTCGCCGTTCCGCTGTCCGATCCCTACGATCAGCTCTACAAAGGGGTCATTCCGCGTCAGATCGAGGCGTTGTCTGGTGGACAGGTAGAACTGGGCAAATCTCTCGCGCAGCAAGGCCTACTCAGCGTGGAAGACGGTAAAACCCTCGCCAACCTGACCATCTTCATTGATCCCGAATTGGCCACGCGAGAGGATCCGGCAAGCGGCAACTACGCTCCGATGCTTGCCGAGGCGCTGAAGGCGATCTTTCCACGCGCTTCCCCGACGATCACGAGTGACATTCTTGGCGATGAGGCAACAGAGGCCGTCAAACAGAATGTTATCGAAACGCCGGGCCTGGTTGGCAGGACCGTCCAGCTCAAGGTTCAGGTTTCGGACCACTTCGACAGTCTTCACCGGACGGGTTCTGCCATGATCATGAACCCCAGGTTCGGCAGCCCTAAAGTGTTTGAGTGGTACGACAGCCTGGCGGAGAGAAACCTGTTGCAGTCCAACTTTAGCTTTGAGCTCTTCACCAATGCCGACAGCCGGTTCCCCGAACAGGCCGGCCTCTTGGGCGCGATTGCGGGCTCGTTCTTCTCTCTGCTGGTGTGCTTCCTGTTGAGCTTCGTTGCCGGTATCGCGGCGGCCATCTACCTGGAGGAGTTTGCGCCGAAGAACAAGCTCACCGATCTGATCGAGGTGAACATCAACAACCTGGCCGCGGTACCATCTGTGGTGTTCGGTCTTCTGGGCCTGGCGGTGTTCTTGGGCACCTTTGGTATGCCCCGGTCCTCCCCCTTGGTGGGCGGTATGGTGTTGTCTTTGATGACGCTGCCGACCATCATCATCGCCACGCGCGCTGCCCTGCAGGCGGTGCCCCCGTCTATCCGGGAGGCGGCCTTAGGCGTGGGCGCATCGCGCCACCAGGTGATCACCCATCACGTTCTGCCTCTGGCCATGCCCGGTATTCTGACCGGCACGATCATCGGTTTGGCGCAGGCTCTAGGCGAAACAGCGCCGCTCCTGCTGATCGGCATGAACGCCTTTATCCCGAGCATTGAGAGCATCGGTATCCTGGAGCCGGCCACCGCGCTGCCCACCCAGATCTTCTCCTGGGCCGACAGTCCGGAGCGTGGCTTTGTCTCGCGCACCTCGGCAGCCATTCTGATCCTGCTTGGGTTCCTTTTCATCATGAACGCCACGGCGATCTATCTCAGACAGAAGTTTGAGCGCCGCTGGTAATCCAATTCAACAGCTTTAAAAGCAAGGTGTACGCAAAATGGCTGATGTAACGCCCTCCACTGCGAAGAAGAAACCCGGAAAGGCCAAACCCGCGCCGAAAGGCAAAGCTGAGGCTCCTGAGGCCAAGACGAACGGAAACTCGACCGACACAACGGGATTGCGTACAAAGACGGACCGACCCCTTACCCCTGGCAGGCAGGAAACCGCATTGGACCCGAGCACCAAAATCTCCTCAAGCGACGTCTGCGTCTTCTACGGCGATAAGCAGGCCCTGTTTGACGTAAACGTGGACATTCTGAGCAACCACGTGACCGCGTTGATCGGTCCGTCCGGTTGCGGCAAGTCCACCTACCTGCGCTGTCTGAACCGGATGAACGATGTGATCGATATTGCCCGGGTTACCGGCAACATCACCGTCGATGGCATCGACATCTATGACCCCGACGTGGATGTGGTCGAGCTCAGGGCACGGGTGGGCATGGTCTTCCAAAAGCCAAACCCGTTTCCGAAAAGCATCTATGAGAACATTGCCTATGGCCCGCGTATTCACGGCCTTGCCAGCTCCAAGAGCGATATGGACGAGGTCGTGGAGAGTTCGCTGAAACGCGCCGGTTTGTGGAAAGAGGTGCACGACCGACTGCACGAGCCGGGCACGGGCCTCTCCGGCGGCCAGCAGCAGCGCCTGTGCATTGCACGCGCCATCGCCATCTCCCCAAGCGTGATCCTGATGGATGAGCCATGCTCGGCGCTCGACCCGATTGCCACGGCGATCGTTGAGGAATTGATCGAGGAACTCAGACAGAACTACACGATCGTTATCGTCACCCACTCCATGCAACAAGCCGCACGCGTGTCTCAGCGCACGGCCTATTTCCACTTGGGATATCTTGTGGAGTACGGCGAGACCGATCAGATCTTCCAGGCCCCGAAAGACGAGCGCACACAGAATTACATCACCGGCCGTATTGGCTAACGGAGCACACTGATGGAAAGCGGACATATCGTTAAGTCGTTTGACGACGATCTCGGACAAATCGAGAGTCTTCTGCTGGAGATGGGGGGCCTTGTGGAAACCCAGATCAGCGAAGCCGTGCAGGCGTTGATGGATCGGGATGTGGAACTGGGCGAAAAGATCCGCGGCAATGATCGGCGCGTGGATGACCTGGAGATCCAGATCAACGAGCTGACCATCCGAACCCTCGCCCTGCGCCAACCGATGGCTGAGGACCTGCGCGCCGTGGTGACCGCTCTGAAAGTGGCGGCCAACCTGGAGCGCATCGGCGACTACGCCAAGAACATCGCCAAGCGCACAAGTGTTCTGGCGCAAGCCCCCCAGATCGGCTCTTACCGATCAACCATCAAACGCATGAGCAAGCTGGTTCAGGATATGGTTCGCGACGTCTTGGACGCTTACGTGGCGCGCGACAGCCAGACCGCCGAAGATCTTCGTCTGCGCGATGAGGAAGTGGACCAGCTGCACAACACCTTGTTCCGCGAACTCCTCACCTACATGATGGAGGATCCGCGCAACATAACGCCGTGCCTGCACCTGTTGTTCATCGCCAAGAACATTGAGCGCATGGGCGACCACACCACGGGCATTGCAGAGCAAGTGTATTATCTGGTTACCGGGTCCCAGCTCGACGAAGATCGCCCTAAAGGCGACATGACAAGTTTCATGTCTGCAGAGCCTGAGACCTCGAGGCACTGAGGACTACGACGATGCTAGCTTATTCAGATGCGAGCGTACTGGTTGTGGAAGACGAGGCCGCTCAACGCGAACTGCTATCTTACAATCTCCAAAAAGAAGGCTTGCGGGT
>JBCDDQ010000242.1:0-7620 GCA_039180225.1 Pseudomonadota bacterium | reverse complement strand
GGCATGGGCCACGCGCTCTACTCCACCGCGCCGGACTATATGCGCTTCCTACGCATGTTCCTGAACGGTGGAGAGTTGGATGGTGCGCGCATCCTCAGCGAGGACGGGGTGGCCAGCATGCTGGAGAACCATATTGGGGTTTTGCGCATCGGGAAGATGGTGAGCGTGGCGCCGGCAATCACGGCGGATGTGGACTTTTATCCCGATATCGACAAAACCCACAGTTTCGGGTTCATGCGCGTGGAAGCGGACATTCCCGGCCGGCGGCACAAGGGCTCACAGACCTGGGCTGGGGTTTGCAACACGCATTATTGGTTCGACCCGGCAGCCGATGTGGCGGGCCTGATCATGACGCAGTCCTTGCCCTTCATCGAGCCGCGCTTTTTGAAGACCTATGATGCGTTTGAGGCGGCGGTATACGCGGCTTGAGAAGGCCGCGCCCCGGTCATCGTTTCCCGCTTCCGAAAAAAAGGCCCGCATCATGCGGGCCTTTCCGTATCTTCAGGCTCGTGTAGCGCTAGTGCTCCACATCGCGCCACAGCTTCAGCTTAACCAAGTACATGAGCAGGGCCAGGATGAGCAGATAGATCATCACTCTCAGACCCATGGTCTTGCGCTCTTCCATCTTCGGCTCAGCGGCCCAAGCCAGGAAGGCAGATACATCTTTGGCTTGCTGGTCAAGCGTTGCCTTGGTGCCGTCGCTATACTCCACACTATCGTCATCCAGTGGCGGTGCCATGGAGATCCAAGGGCCGGCGGCGAAATACTCATTGTACGATTTGCCTTCCGGCGCGTTTTCCGCGTCTTTTTCCGGCGGATCGGTGTACCCCGTCAGAACGGCATAGACGTATTCCGGACCGCCATTTCCGGTCCACATCTTGATGAATGGCGAGACGTACCAAGGATAGTGAAAACCCTCGCGCGCCTTCGTGATCAAGGAAAGATCCGGCGGGTATGCACCACCATTGGCGGCGCGTGCTTCATTGTCGTTTGTGAACGGCGCCTTGAATTTGTCCGACGGACGGCCAGGGCGATCGAACATTTCGCCATCCTCGTTCGGGCCGTCTTGAATCTCATACTCCGCCGCAATGGCTTTCACCTGGGCCTCCGGGAATTCCGGACCGCCATGTTCTCCAAGATTGCGGTAATGCATGAGATCTGCCGAATGGCATGAGGCGCAGATTTCCTTGTAGACCTGGAACCCGCGTTGCAACTGAGCCCGGTCGAAGGTGCCGAACGGGCCTTCAAACGAGAAGTCAATATTGGGGGCGTTCTTCGCTTTGCCCGCAGCAAAGGCCGGGCCGGCCAGAAGGGCAGTGCTGAGGGCCGCGGCGGTGAGGAGTTTTGCGAGTGTCTTCATCTCAAATCGGATCCTTGAAAGTCTCGTTCACCGTTGCAGCTATTCTGCGGGTGCCGGCTGGGGCACAGGTTCGCCTTTTTCATCCTTGGGTTTCTCAACCTTTGGCTGCTTGGCCAGCACCGACTCAGAGATCGATGCCGGGAGCGGCTTGGGATTCTCTATTAATCCGACCAGCGGAATGATCAGGAGAAAGTGCAGGAAGTAATAGGCTGTGCTGAATTGACCAACAATAATCCACCAACCTTCTGCCGGGTTGGCCCCAACAACACCCAGAATGACCACATTGATCACGAACAACCAGAAAAACTGGCGGAAGATCGGCCGATACTTCGCAGACCGTACTCTGGACGTGTCCAGCCATGGCAGGAAGAACAGAATGACGATCGCCGCACCCATGGCCAGCACGCCGCCAAGCTTGTCGGGGATGGCCCTGAGAATGGCGTAGAACGGCAGGAAGTACCACTCCGGCACAATGTGCGCAGGTGTCTTCAAGGCGTCGGCCACTTCATAGTTGATCGAGTGGCCCAGATAGTTGGGTTTGTAGAACACGAAGAAGGCGAACAGGATCAGGAAGACGATCGCTGCGAAAAGGTCCTTCATGGTGATGTAAGGGTGGAATGGAACCGTATCCTGCCCCGACTTCACCGATACACCTGTTGGGTTGTTGCTGCCCGGAATATGCAGGGCCCAAATGTGCAAGCCCACGACGCCGGCAATCATGAAGGGCATCAGGTAGTGCAGCGAGAAGAAGCGGTTTAGGGTCGGATTATCAACTGTAAAGCCGCCCCACAGCAGGGTCACGACCCAGTCGCCAACAAACGGAATGGCAGAGAACAGGTTGGTGATCACTTTTGCGCCCCAGAAGCTCATTTGACCCCAGGGAAGCACGTAACCCATGAAGGCGGTTGCCATCATCAAAAGCAGGATGATCACGCCCAAAATCCAGAGGATCTCCCTGGGGGCTTTGTAGGAGCCGTAGTACATTCCGCGCAGAATGTGGATGAACACGGCCAGGAAGAACATCGAGGCCCCGTTCTGGTGGATGTAGCGGATCAACCAACCGTAGTTCACATCGCGCATGATGTGTTCAATGGAGTTGAACGCCATGTCCACGTGCGGGGTGTAGTGCATGGCCAGCACGATGCCGGTGATGATCTGGATCCCCAGGCACATGCTCAAGATGCCGCCAAATGTCCACAGGTAGTTCAGGTTTTTCGGCGTGGGAAAAACCAGGAAGTCATGCGACATACTGAGAACGGGAAGCTGTTTGTCGAACCACTTTGCAACGGGGTTCTTCGGCTCATAGGTCGAGTGTCCAGACATGTCGATTTACCCTCAGCCGATTTTGATCAAGGTGTCAGAAAGGTAGGCGTATTGGGGCACGGGCATATTCTCCGGTGCCGGGCCTTTGCGAATACGCCCTGAGGTGTCGTAGTGGGAGCCATGGCACGGGCAGAACCAGCCATCAAACTCCCCGGCCTCGCCCACCGGCACACAGCCCAGGTGGGTGCACACGCCAATCATGACGAGGAACTTGTCTTTTCCGTCGATCACCCGGTTCACGTCAGTTGCAGGCGTGCCGTCTGGCACGTTCGCGTTGCGCGCATCCTGGTCGGGCAGATCCTCAACCGGCACCGAATTGGCTTCTTCGATCTCAGCGGCCGTCCGGTGGCGGACGAACACAGGGTTACCGCGCCAGCTGATGGTGATGGACTGGCCCTCTTCAATCGGCGCCAAATCAACTTCAACAGAAGCCAGGGCTTTCACCGAAGCATCCGGGTTCATCTGATGAATAAACGGCCAAGCCGCCATAGCAGTCCCCACGGCTGCAAAAGCGCCCGTACCTATATACAGAAAATCGCGGCGCTCAGAGTCATGACTATCGATCGTCGACACAGGCTCTGTTTCCTCTAGTGTTTTGCAAACTTCGCAGTGGCACACAACAGAACGTGCGCACACCCTCACCATCTCGCCTCGTATTTGACATCGGACGTGCACAAAGTCCAGCGAGGAGGCGAAAATATCGGCAATTTGTCGCATAAACCTATTGGCCAAGATCGGGCCAAGTGCTAGGCCGCTCCATCATGCTTTCCTTGGCGCTTTATCAACCGGACATTCCCCAGAACACAGGCACTCTTCTGCGCCTGGGTGCTTGCCTTGGGGTAAGGGTGCATGTCATTGAACCAACAGGGTTTATCTGGTCTCAGAAGAGCTTGAAACGGGCCGGTATGGACTATCTGGACCAGGTGGATTTGGTGCGCCACCGATCCTACGAGGCGTTTTGCAGCGAGATTGCCGATTTTCGGATGATCTTACTCTCTACGCGGGGGGCGACACCGTATGTGGATTTTTCCTTCCGCCCCGATGATGTGCTGCTGTTGGGCCGAGAGAGCGCCGGTGTTCCCGAATGCGTGCATACGGACGCTGATGCGGCGATTGTGGTGCCCATGCGGCCCCAGGCACGCTCGCTCAACGTTGCGGTGACGGGCGCCATGGTCCTGGGCGAAGCACTGCGGCAATGCGGGCGGTTCAGTTGAGCGCGCATGCGCGTATGGTACAGATATGAGCAACGAAATGAATGATATCCAAGAAGATCTGGCCCCGCAAAAGGCTCAGGCACAAGACTGGTTCCAAACCCTCAGGGACGATATCTGCGCCTCCTATGAAGCGCTCGAGGACGAGTTGTCCGAAACCCAGCAGGCCGAAAAGCCCGCCGGACGATTTGAGCGCACGCCCTGGCAGCGCCCCAACGATGAGGGGGGCGGGGTTATGTCGATTATGAAGGGCAGGGTGTTTGAGAAGGTCGGTGTGCATACCTCCACCGTGTTCGGCGCGTTCTCCGAGGAGTTCCGCAAAACCATCCCCGGAGCTGAAGACGATCCGCGTTTCTGGGCCTCCGGCATATCCCTGATCGCTCATCCCTGGAACCCGAACGTGCCTGCCGTCCACATGAACACGCGTTTGGTGGTGACCACCAAGTGGTGGTTTGGCGGCGGTGCAGATTTGACCCCGGTGCTCGACGCCCGCCGCACCCAGGAGGACCCGGACACACACGCCTTCCATGCCGCCATGAAAGCGCCGTGCGAGGCTCATGAATGCGCTGACTATCCGCGCTACAAGGACTGGTGCGATGAGTACTTCTATCTGCCTCACCGGCAGGAAATGCGCGGCATCGGCGGTATCTTCTTTGACTATCTGAACACCGACGACTGGACCGCCAACCTGGCCTTCGTTCAGGATGTGGGTCGTGCCTTTCGAGACGTCTATCCCTCTCTTGTGCGCGCCAACATGCACAAGACATGGACCGAAGGTCAGCGCGATGAGCAACTGGTGCGGCGGGGGCGCTATGTGGAGTTCAATTTGCTCTACGACCGCGGCACTCTGTTCGGACTGAAGACAGGCGGGAATGTCGACAGCATTCTTTCCTCCATGCCACCTGAGGTGAAGTGGCCTTAGTGCACATTTGCATGGTGAAACTTTTTGCCTCTGCGCCAAGGCGATCGGCCTTGCTGGGGAGAGGAATTCCAGAGTAAGGGTGGATCTCCACCATACTGTATGTTGCGAGTGCGCCCCATGAACCTGCTCCGTCCAGACAGTTTTGACAAGGTCCTGCTGCCCAACGCCGAAGCCCATTGCCTGCCGGCCTGGTGCTATTCCGACGAGGAGTTCTTCGAACTGGAGCGCCAAGAGGTCTTCGGGCGTGCATGGGTGGGTGTGGGCCGGCAGGAGTTGCTGCCCACTTCAGGCGACTACAAAACCTTGGAGGTGGCCGGGACGCCGATCATCATCATCCGCGGCGAAGACGGCGCCTTGCGCGCCTTCTCAAATGCCTGCCGTCACAGGGGCATGCGCCTTCTGGAAGGCGAGGGGTCCTGCCGGGCCATTTCCTGTCCTTTCCACGGCTGGAAGTACAAACTGGACGGGGACCTGCTGGGCGTGCCCCATATGGAGCAGGCGATCGGTTTCGACCGCAAAACGTTTGGACTAATGCCGGTGCGCCTTGAGGTGAGCAACGGCTTCATCTTCGTGTGCCTGGATCCAGAACAGATGAGCCTGAAGGACTGGCTGGGCGATTTCTCAGAGCGCCATGCCCCTTACGGTTTTGAGAAACTGCGCTGCGTTTGGCAGACAACCTATGAGGTGGACTGCAACTGGAAGCCGTTTGTTGAGGTGTTCATGGAGTACTATCACCTAAACTGGGTCCACGCGAAAACCTTCGAAGAGATTGCGTACAAGCCGCCGGTTCCACACGAGGAAACCACAGGCAATTATACCACCGTGTTCGGCTACCACAACGAAGGCAGTGCCGCCGTCATCGATAAGCAGGCCGATGCCCTGCCGCCCATTCCAGGCCTGCCGGCTGATCTCCAGCGGGCCACACGTTATACGATGGTGTTCCCGGGCTTCATCATGGCCGCCACGAAAGACTGCATGTGGTTCTTTGAGTGCCATCCCCTGTCGGCAAACCGCTCGCGCTTCGTTCTGGGCACATGCTTCCCGGAAGAGACCATTGCCATGGAGGGCTTTGAAGAAATCCAAAAGTCCTACCAGGAGCGCTGGCACGTGGCGGCGCAGGAAGACATTGAGGTGCTGGAGCGCCAGCAACTCGGACTGGCGTCGCCGCTCGCCACTTCTGGTCCCCTGTCGCACTTGGAGTATGCGGTGGGCGATCTGGCCAAGTTTATCGCAAGCCAGGTCACATCCCGGTCATAAGCCTGCGCCATTCAGCCACCCTTGTAACCCCAGAAATTCAGTGTATTGCCCTCCCATGGGAGCTGGAACCAACGCCACCGCGGGAAACGCGCTTAGAAGCCTCAACAAGCAGCAGTTGGGGCGGCTGGCTGCGGCCATCGCCACGATCGTGGCATTCGATGTGGCGATGGGGCTGACCTATCCGCTGCTCTCTTTCCTGCTCAAGGCCCGCGAATATGGCGAGCTGCTGATTGGCCTCAATGCGGCCATGACGCCCATTGGTTTGGTTTTGATCAGCTATTTCATCCCCGCCCTGGTCTCGGTCATGGGCTCAAAAACCCTGGTGCGCATCGCTGCGGTGCTGCTGTGCTGCACCCTTCTGGGCTTTAAGGTTTTCCCCTCCATCGAAGCCTGGTTCTTCCAGCGCTTCTTGTTGGGTGTGGCCGGCGGGGTCTTGTTTGGACTCTCTGAGGCCTGGGTCGTGCAAGCGGCGGAGGGCCCGGCCCGGGCGCGAATCATGGCGTTCTACGCGGCCATCCTGTCTGCCGGCTTTGCCATCGGACCTTTCATGCTGCCCTTCACCGGGTATGACGGTTGGACCCCGTTCCTGATCGCAGCCAGCTTCAGCATTCTGACCCTGATCCCGGTCATCTTTGTGACCACTGAGGACAAGACGGCAGACGAGACGGAGACCATGTCTATGCTCGACTTCATGCCGCTGGCGCCCATGCTGGTGACAGCGGTGTTTGTCTTCTCGTTCATGGACTCAGGTGTGCTGGCCCTGTTTCCGATCTACGGCACCGAGAGCGGATTGAGCAAAGAGGTGACCTCCTATGCGCTGGGGGTCCTGATTATCGGCAACGCAGTGCTGCAATTCTTTGTGGGTTGGATGGCGGACCGATTCCCCAAATACTTTGTCATTGCCGCCTGTTGCTTCATCACCGTCATCATGTGTGCAGTGTTGCCCCTGGTGATGGGCAGTCTTTGGATGTGGCCGGTACTGGTGATCTTGGGCACGGCTGGGTTTTCCATCTACACGGTTTCCCTGGCCATCTTTGGAGAGCGCTTCAAGGGCTCAGCCCTGATCGCCGGCGCGTCGGCTTTTGCGGCCATGTGGGGCATTGGCGGAATTATCTCGCCACCGTCGGTGGGTTATGCCATGGAAAGCTA
This sequence comes from Pseudomonadota bacterium, assembly GCA_039180225.1. Taxonomy (GTDB): domain Bacteria; phylum Pseudomonadota; class Alphaproteobacteria; order Rhizobiales; family CAJQND01; genus JAAEUE01. The sequence continues at coordinate 398 of JBCDDQ010000242.1, read as the reverse complement.
TGGTGCAAACGCCATGCCGGCCGTCATGGCGGCCGTCTACGCCATGCTTGCTGTTTTCATTCTGGTTCGGATCAGTCAGGGAAGAAGGTAGTCCACCATGGAGCCAATCGGAGATTTGTACCTGCCCCCAGACCGGCGGAGCGCGGCTCAGGCTGAGGCCAAGGATCTGCGCTCTTGGGACCTGACCGAGCGCCAGCTGTGCGATATTGAGTTGTTGCTGAACGGCGCCTTTGCTCCTCTCACAGGATTTCTGGGCAAGGATGATTATGCAGGCGTGGTCAGCGACATGCGCCTGGCGGACGGCACCTTGTGGCCGATGCCCATCACGCTGGATGTCAACGCGGAGTTTGCCGGCCAGACCAGCGCGGGCGAGGCCATTGCGCTCAGAGACCAAGAGG
>JBCDDQ010000241.1:0-7624 GCA_039180225.1 Pseudomonadota bacterium | reverse complement strand
GCCAGCTCTTCAGCTGTCAGCTCTTGTTCCGTTTGGTCAGCATTGCCCATTGACCTGCCCTCCCACCGGCATGTTCAGGGGCGGCGTGCGGCAAGCGCCGCCGCCCCGAGTTGAGTCGTTGAAGGTTGGTGCGGGCTACTTCAGAAGCCCGGCTTCCTTGTAGAATTTCTCCGCACCCGGATGCAGCGGCACACCTAGATCGGCGATACCATCCAATGCGGTTTCCTTCGTGATCTGCTTGCCCTTGGCATGACCGTTGTCGAGCAACTTGCGGGTATTATCATTCCACAAGGCCTTGGTGATGCCATAGACGAGCTCCTCGGAAAGATCAGAGGAAACAACCAGCAAGGCGCTCACGGCCGGCGTGAGGGAATCGTTGTCTACACCTGCATAGACCCCGCCAGGGATCTTCGACGGAATGTAGGCCGGCACAGCCTTATTGATCTTCTTCATGTCTTCTTCGGTGAAGGAATGCAGATTCATTCCTTTCGTTGAAGCGAGTTGCACCATCGCTGCAACAGGCCAACCGGCAGCATAGAAGTAGGCGTCCAGTTGACCATCCGCCAAGCGTTCCGCGCTTTGGCTATTGTTCAACTCTGCTTCATCCATATTGTCCCGGTTGACGCCCCAAACTTCCAACATTTGCAAAACGGCCACCTGGGTGCCTGAACCTGCCTGGGCGATGCCCACTCGTTTGCCTTTCAAGTCGCCAAGATTGCCGATCGTTTGTCCCTTCGGGAGCACCAGGTGCAAGTCTTCCGGATAGAGGTTTGCAACGATGCGCAGCTTAGGATGGGCTTTACCCTCGAACTTGCCTTCGCCCAGATACATGGACCGGGTGACGTCGGCCGCAGCCATACCCGCTTCCAGCTCGCCATTTTGTACCGCTGCATTGTTAAACACAGATGCGGTGGTGGATTGGGCAATCGCGATCAAGCCGGGGACGCCGCATTGGCCACCTTTATCGCAGGCCCGCGAGCCAGGAGGCGCTGAGATACCGTTGGCGATGGTCCCGCCGATCGGGAAGTAGGTGCCGCCGGCTCCTCCTGTTCCGATACGGAAAAAGGTTGGATTTTGTGCCTGCGCAATGCTGGCTGCCAACAAGGTTCCACCCACAACGGCGGCACCAAGCATTTTAGCTAGAGTTTTCATAGGAGTTCTCCCTGACAGAATGGCGCTGGGTCGATCCTTCTGTGGACGGATCTAGCCCCACGCCTTGGTTCACGTCATTGAGCCTATCGCCATGCACCCATTGCTACAAATTTGAAATATCTTGAATTTCATAAATTTAGTTTATATTCTGCAAAACTCATTCTATGGGGGTTCAGACCCTTGAACTTGAAGCAATTGATCGCGTTCCGAGAAGTCATGGTGACCGGGTCGGTCTCTGAGGCTGCGCGCAATCTGTTCAGAACTCAGCCCGCGATAAGCGCAACAATCTCCGGCCTGGAGACCGAGTTGCGCTGCAAGCTGTTCGAGCGCCGTTCGGGTCGGTTGCACCCGGTCCCGGAGGCGCATTTTCTTTTCGAAGAATCGATCGAGATCTTGCGCAAGCTCGAGACGCTCGAGCTCAACATGAAGAACCTGGTGAACCTGGAGACGGGCGTGTTGCGTATCGTGGCCATGCCGGGGCCATCTGTTTTCTTTATGCCAGACCTCATCAGCAGGTTTGTTCAGGGGCGGTGTGGCATCAAGGTTGATTTGGTCACGCGAAGCTCTGCTCAAGTGTATCCCCTACTGGCCACTCAGCGCTATGATATTGGACTGGCGGATCGACAGACGGAAGAGGTTGATGAGTCAGGCTTGATTTCCCTTGAAACTCTGGAGTTCGATAGCATCTGCGCTCTCCACCCAGATGATCCACTCACGGCGCGAGAGACCATTACGCCAGAAGATTTGGATAACAAACCGATGGCGGTGCTGCATCCCGACCATGCGACCCACGCCAGTGCCCGACGGGCGTTTGATAACGCAGGTGCACGGTTTAACCCGGTGTTCGAGACGCAATATTTTTTCCCGCTATTAACCTACGTGGAGAACAGGCAGGCATATTCGATCATCGATCCCATCAGCGCCCGGAGTTATGGCACTATTCGCGGCGAAGACGCTCAGCTTGTGTTTCGTCGCTTTGTCCCCTCGCTGACCTTCGCCGTATCTGTGGTCATACCGGCTCACCGTCCGCTCTCGGTGTTAGCCAAGGCTTTCTATGAACTGTTGTTTGCAGAGCTAAGCGTAATCGGCGAGCTGAAGACTGCCAATTAGGCTAATAAGCAGAGGTGGCTCGTCATCCCGGTTTTGTGCAACGCGAGAGGCAGCTTATGGCACCTTCCGGACATCACATAGCAAGGCGAGAGACTTCCGGAACTGACCCAAAGACGACTCTTCGATCGGAGAATACCATCCACGCTGATGGCCAACTGAACATCTCAACTTATTTGGCGCAGTAGACCCAGAAGCTTAATCGCTGCCTGGTTGGCGCAACACTTGGCGAACAAGCGCGTGATACGGTTGGCTCACCGGAACCAGGACACCGTTTGACATCTCCAGCATCAAGTTTGAACCAGTTGATCGCGTGGACACAATCGCGCTTTGCCGCACCCAATAGGACCTGTGGACCTGAAAGCCATCCTGCTCAGCAAGATCTTTGACCGCCGCTCCGAATTGGTAGGTGATAAACTCCTCGGTCTGGACGCCGTAGATGCGGACATAATGCTCTTCTGCCTTAACGATCAAGATGTCCGTTAGCGCATCAATGCGCGACAACCTCTCAAGAAGTTCAGACGGCTTTGGCTCACCAGCGGCAGGCGTGTCACGGCCGCCAAAATCATCATACCTAAAACGCGGATAATCGAGCAGGCGGTCAAAGATGTAATTGGCGCTCACCCAAAAGAAGATCGCCCGGGCAACCTGGATCACGCCTTCCTGCACATGGTTGCCGCTTGCGGCGCCAAGCAGTGCCGCACCTTCTCCATATGGCCAATAGCTCTTGAACAAGGATGTGACCAGCCAAGCATATGGTCCGACCACGACGCACGACAAAAGCACGCCATGCCCGCACACACACCATAGGGGTGGCCGGTACTTGCGGGCCGCACACCACACCAGACGTGTTGCCCCTTCGCCCAACCACCAAGGGGGCAGCGACAACAAGCCCACGTAAAGAAGTGCACCGCCAATCCCGAGCGTTCTGTTGTAACCGGTGGTGGTCGCGGTTGTCACAGCCAAGGCCAGCGGAACCAAAACGAAAAAGGCAAAGCCGCGAAGGTCTGCCCCTGGGCCAAAGAAGAGAATCTTCTCTCGAATTGCGCGAACCAGCATGCTTCACCTCGTGCACGCGCACTCTAAAAAGCGGCAACTTGCAAGACAAGTCACCTCTTGAGGGCCTGCTTCTCTTTGCCGCCAATCGCAGACCACCCCATTTTGCCCCGGGCAGCCGACTAATGAACGATGCGTTCGTGAAATAGTCCCCGTTTAAGCCTCCTCCGACGCAAGTTTAGCTTGTGCCGGCGCCGCGCAGTCTAACAAGTGTTGGGCAAATGAGATGATCAGCACAAGCCGGTGCCCGAATGGATCCAACTGAGAGCAGCGGAGAGAACCTGACCGATCGGCTTCGATCTTTGCGGATCGACCGGGATGAACGTGCGCGCCCGCGCGCCTGGCCCCGATTGCTGGGTGGTGCTTCATTTCTTGTTTGCGTTCTAGGCGCGGTGGTCCTTCTGCTCCGGCCGGCAACGGAGGTTGAGGTTGCCACGCTGCCGGCGAAGTCCGCAGTGAGGGCGGAACAACCTGAGCCGGCTCCGTCTGTTCATTCCGATTGGGTGATCGCGGGATATCTGAAAGCGCGTCGCCAGTCTTTGGTGAGCGCGGAGGTAACGGCGAAGGTGACCGAGCTCCTCGTGGAAGAGGGATCGATGGTTGAAATGGACCAACCCATTGCGCGTCTGGACAGCGCGCTGGCAAAGGCCGATTTGCGCATCGCCCAATCCCGGGCAAACGTCGCGGCACGCACGGTCGAAGCGGCCTTGGCCGAACTCAACGAAGCTAAACGCGTTCTTCAGCGCACACTCAATTTGTCACAGCAGAGCGTCTCAAGCCAGGCGGCATTGACAAAGGCGCAGACCCGGGTTGAAACCCTCACGGCGCGCCATCTGGAAGCTGAAGCCAAGAAGCGCATGGCGGTGCGCGAAGCTGAGCGCGCAGTTGCCGTTGTGGCCAAGCACACGATCCTTGCGCCCTTTTCAGGCGCGGTCACGGGCTGCACAGCTCAAGTGGGCGAGACCATCTCTCCAATGTCTTCCGGCGGTTCGATCCGCAACGGCATTTGCACCGTTGTGGACACGGCATCCATCGAAATTGAGCTTGATGTTCCAGAAACAATGATCAGCCGCGTGCGTGTCGGCGCGAATGCACAAGCGTTTCTCGATGCTTATCCGGCCGATGGGCTGACGGCAAAGGTGCGCGCGGTTGCGCCCATTGCGAACCGCGAGAAGTCCACCATCAAGGTGCGCCTCGGATTTGAGAGTTTGGATCCAAGGCTTCGGCCAAACATGGCCATCAAGGTCAATTTGCAGACACTGGCAGCGGAGACAAACCGATGAGAGATACTCCTTTTGTGGAAGTTGTCGGGGCCAACAAACGGTTCGCTAAAGGCGCAAGCACGGTTACCGTGTTCGAGGCTCTCAACCTCGCCATTCCAAAGGGCGCGTTCACCGCGCTTATGGGTCCCTCCGGCTCCGGGAAAACGACCCTTCTTCATGCTATCGGCGGCCTGGAGCGGCTCACCAGCGGGGCGGTTCGCGTAGGCGAGCGTCAAATTGAACGCGAGAGCGAGGCCCAGCTTTCGCGCTGGCGGGCGAGCACGATTGGCTTTGTCTTTCAGTATTACAACCTGATGCCCATGTTGAGCGCGGCCGGCAATATCGAGCTGCCTTTGCTGCTGACAAAACTCCCGCGCGGCGAACGGCGGCGGCGCGTGGACGCAGCGGCAGATCTGGTTGGGTTGTCCGGCCGTCTCAAGCACAGACCAAAGGAGCTGTCGGGCGGTGAGCAGCAGCGTGTGGCGATTGCCCGGGCGATCGTTGCCGACCCGCCTCTATTGTTGTGCGACGAACCCACGGGCAATCTTGACCGTGCTTCGTCAACCGAGGTGCTCACCATTTTGCGCACACTGTGCCGGGATCTGGGCTCGACGATCATCATGGTGACCCACGACCAGGCGGCAGCACAGTTTGCTGATGCCATATTGAACCTGGACAAAGGTCAGCTGGGCGCGACAGGGGCTGCGCCGTGAACATGCTCAGCCTCATCTTCAAGAGCATCAAGCACGCCTGGTTTCGCAACCTTTTGCTGCTGGCCTGCATCATCATTGCCTACACGCTGTTCGGCACCCTTCTGGCCTTTGAGCGCGCCTACAGCTCGAGCGATCTGACGAGCACGAGCCGCATGATCACGGTCAACAAGATCAGCTTTACCGAGGTCCTGCCCCTGTCCCACTTTCGCGAAGTGAAGCGACTTGAAAGCGTTGGGGAGGCCAGTTTTGCAACCTGGTTCGGCGGGTTCTACCGCGAGCGGCGCAACTCTCTTCATGCCATCGCGGTGGATCCGCAAACCTATCTTAACGTCTACCGCCATGACCTCAGCCTCACCGAGGCGGAGCAGAACACGTTTTTGCAGGAACGCGGTTCCATTCTGGTGGGAGAAGCCATGGCCCGGCGCTTTGACTGGAAGGCCGGTGACCAGATCCCCATCATCAACCGCAGGCTCCGGCGCCTGGACGGCTCCACCACATGGATCTTCAAGATCGCCGGCATTTTTAAAGCCGCAAGTGCGATTGTCGACACGAATTTCCTCTACATCCATTACGACTTGGTCAATGAGGCGCGCGCAAGCGATCAGAACACGATTGGCTGGATCGTGACCATGCCCGGCGCAGGTCATAACCCGGGCGATATGGGGCAAGCTATTGACCGGCTGTTTGAGACGGCACCAGATCGCACAACAACCGATACCGAGCGCAGCTTCTCCCAGATCTTTGTCGCCCAGTTCGGCGATCTTGCGCTTGTGACCATCATCATTCTGGGGGCCGCGTTTTTCAGTCTACTTGTGATTGTTGCAAGCACCACGGTGCTTGCGATCCAGCAGAGGGCGCGGGAGGTCGGTATCATGAAGGCGCTTGGGTTCTCGCACGCGCACATTTTAAGTCTTCTGATCGGTGAGAGCCTCGCAATCACAATCACCGCCGGGCTGACGGGCCTCGCCGCCGCTGGCGTTCTGGTGCGCAGCGCATCTGAGAGCCTGACGCTCATCGCTCCGGGCATGTCCGTCTTACCCTGGATGATTGCCGTGGGCCTTGCGTCCATGATCGTGCTGGCACTTGTCGCAAGTGCATTGCCGGCCTGGCGCGCTGTGAACCTGACCACAGCCAACGTGTTGCGGCGGGGGTAAGGCGATGCGCGGATTTCTTGGCCAGACGCTTGCGATGATTGCTGTCAATATCAGGGCCCTCACCGCCCGCGGCGGCCTTCTAGCAGCAACTGTTTTCTGCGTTGCGCTCGTCGTGGCGACCCTTATGGGCCTGGAGGCCCTGAGACAGGGGTTGCAAACAACCCTGGAGCAGTCGGGCAGATCAGACGTTGCCATCATTATGCGCGGAGGCTCGCAATCGGAAATCAATAGCGCTGTCACGCGCGAGCAGCTGGATGCCCTTCAAGGTGCACCTCGGGTTGGCAAGCTCTCGCCTGAGGTCAGTCTTGTGGTTGACGGCTACCGTCGTGATGACGGCCGGCGCGCCAACATCAGCCTGCGCGGTCTCAGCGCTTCAGGCATTTCACTGCGCCGGGCGGTCCGGCTCACCGCGGGCCGGTGGCCCAATCCTGGAGCCGCGGAGCTGGTGATCGGGGGCAACATTGCCCGCACTTACCGCGGCATGGAGATGGGAGCAGCGGTCTCGATCGGCACGGCGAGCTGGACAATCGTGGGCCTCTTTGAGGCAGGTGCACATGTTGCCGGCTCAGAGGTTTGGGCAGACCTGACTGCAGCACAAAATCTGTTCAACCGCGCGAACACGGTCCAGAGCGTTCGCGTGCGGATTGATGGAGTTCAGAGCTTGGAGGCGCTTACCACGTTCAGCAAGGCGGATCCCAGGTTACAACTAACGGTCAAATCAGAAGCTGAATACTACGCAGCACAGGCCGCCCGCAGCAGCGAACTCACTCAGAAACTGGCCTGGCCACTCGCCCTATTGATGGCCGTTGGGGCGGTGGTCGGCGCGCTGAACATCATGCAGTCGGCATTGGCTTTGCGGGCCGGTGAGATCGCTACATTCCGGGTCATCGGCTTTAGCCGCGGCGCGGTATGCGCGGGTCTGGTTCTGGAATACGTCCTGGTCTGCATCATTGCGGGCGCGATCGGAGGGGGTGCTGCCTATCTGTTGCTGGATGGTTTGAGCGCTTCGGCGCTTGCCGGGGGAACGACCAGAATTGGGTACACCCTTACGTTTTCGCTTATGGCCTTTTGGCAAGGCATGGCTCTTGCCTTGGCGATCGGATCTTTGGGATCGATCATTCCTGCAATTCTTGCAGGTTTTCGTCCAGTTGTTGCGAACGTGACCGATACTTGACTTTGG
>JBCDDQ010000240.1:0-7642 GCA_039180225.1 Pseudomonadota bacterium | reverse complement strand
TCAACTGGTACTACCGGACCCCTGAGGACCGGCGCCTGCAACGGCGCACCGGGCTTTATGACGATGCCTACGGCAAGGCCTGGGTGTTCCGCTACAAGGACCTTTCCAACTGGTGGCTGAGGCCGCATTTCAACCGGCCGGGCGGCGTGGAGGCGGCGCAGCCCACGGCTTGGGTGCCGGAAAGCAAGCCCATCCGTTTCACCGAGGCCGGCTGCCCGGCCGTGGACAAGGGCACCAACCAGCCCAACGTCTTCAACGACGGCAAGTCGGATGAAAGCGCCTTGCCCTATTTCTCTTCAGGCGCGCGCGATGACCTTATCCAGCGGGCCTATATCGATGCGCTCACCGGGTACTACGCCCAGCGCAGCGTGAGCGCCAATCCGGTCTCTGAGATTTATGACGGGCCCATGGTGGACCCGGCCGAGATCACGTTTTGGGCCTGGGACGCCCGCCCGTTCCCCGCCTTTCCCTATCTTCTGGATGTGTGGTCCGACGGGGTCAATTATGAGCGTGGCCACTGGTTGAACGGGCGCCTGGGGGCGGTGACTCTTAAAGCGGTTGTGCGGGCCATTCTGGCGCGCCACGGCTTTGACCAGGCCGATGTGTCCGGCCTCTCCGGCCTCCTGGACGGCTATGTGATCGACCGGCCCATGTCGGCGCGCGATGCGCTGGACCCGCTCAGTCTGGCCTTCTTCTTCGACGGCGCCCAAAGCGGGCGCAAGATCATCTTCCGCCACAAGGACCAGCCGGTGGCAGCATCGCTTGGTGCCGATCAGCTTGCCGAACGCGGGCGCGAGGAGCCGCTCTATGAGCGCACCAGAGCCCAGGAGACCGAATTGCCGGGCGAGGTGAGCGTGTCTTATGCGGACGGGCTGATCGATTACCGCAAGGCCGCGGTGACCGCCCGTCGGCTTTCCGGCTTCAGCCGCCGCAAGGCCACGGCCGATCTGCCGGCGGTGCTGAGCCAGGCCGGGGCCCAGGAGTGGGCCGATATCTGGCTGCAGGATCTGTGGGCCGGCCGCGAACGTCTGGACGCCGCCCTGGCGCCCAGCCTTCTGGCGCTGGAACCGGGCGATGCGGTGACGTTTGGCGGCGAGACCTTCACGCTTCAGGACATCTCAGACACCACGGCGCGGACCATCAGCGCCACGCGCCTGGAGCCCAGCCTGTTTGCCGGCGGCACGCAAGGTCCGGCACGCGGCGCGCGGCCCGCCCGGGCCTTGGCCCTGGGACGGGCCGATCTGTTGTTCCTCGATCTGCCTCTGCTGCGCGGTGATGAACCGGCCCATGAAGGCTGGCTCGCGGCCTTTGCCAAGCCCTGGCCGGGCCGCCTGGCGCTGCTGCGCCTCAGTGGCGAGGCCGCCACTCTTGCGCGCACTTTGAACGCACCGGCCACCCAAGGGGTGCTGCTTTGGGACCTCTATGCCGGGCCAACGGCGCGCCTCGACCGGGGCAACCGGGTGCAGGTGCAGCTTGCAGGAGGTGCGCTGGAGAGCGTCTCGGAACGGGCGCTGCTGGACGGCGCCAATCTTGCGGCCGTGCGCGGTGCGGGCGGGCGCTGGGAGGTGTTGCAGTTCCAAAACGCTGAGCTTGTGGGCCCGGACCGCTACGAGATTTCCCTGTTGCTGAGAGGCCAGGCGGGCACCGAGGCGGCCATGGCCAATCCCGTGGCGGCAGGAGCGCCGTTCGTGTTGCTCAACCAGGCGGTGGTGGGGGCCGGTCTCAGCGCGTCTGACATTGGCCGCGAGATCACCTGGCGCTATGGCCCGGCGGCGCGCGATGCGGCAGATGATGCCTTTGCGGAGGCGGTCCATACGTTTTCCGGCACCGGACTGAAACCCCTCAGCCCGGTGCATGTGCGCGGGGCGCGTGTTGCCGAGGGCGTCGCGTTCACGTGGGTGCGGCGCACCCGGGTGGCGGGCGATGCCTGGTCGCAGGTCGAAGTGCCTCTGGGCGAGGATGCAGAAGCCTATGAGGTCGACATCCTGGGGCCTGATCGTCAGCCCGTGCGCACCCTTGCCGCCGCCGCGCCCCGCGCGGTCTATCGCATGCCTGAGATCGAGGCCGATTTCGGCCACCTGCCCAGCCAATTCACCGTTCGCGTCAGCCAGTTGTCCGCAACCGCCGGGCGCGGCACCCCTCGAGAGGAGACCATCTATGTCTAACACCACCAATCTGATCCTGCCGTTGATTGAGGCCGCCCAGGCGCAAAAGCACATCACCCATAACGAAGCGCTCACCACCCTGGATGCGGTGGTCCAGCTCAGCGCCTCGGCGCGGGACATGACCGGCCCGCCCGATGGGCCCGATGATGGTCAGAGTTATCTGGTGGGCGAGAACCCGGATGGCGCCTGGGCCGGCAATGCGGGCTCGGTGGCCACCTGGCAGGACGGCGTCTGGCGCCTGCGCACACCGCGGGTGGGCTGGCTCGCCTGGGTTGAAGATGAGCGCTGCTTATGTGTGTTCGATGGCACACGTTGGCTCTCGCTTGTGACCGCGGATGGGGGGTGAGGGTGTTCCGTTCCGCCCTGGGCCCCGGATATTTGCATTCGCAAATTCCGGGGTGACGGGGAGTTGCGGGTTTGAAGCTCCCTCCGTCATCGCCGCGTCCCCCTTCGTCATCCCCGCCCCCCCTTCGTCATCCCCGCGCGCCCCTCCGTCTTCCCCGCGAAAGCGGGGACCCAGGGGCTTTCCCGTTTGAAGCACTTTCCAACACCAACAGGAGAACTCCCATGCACATGAACCGTGCCGGCCTCGACCTTGTCACCGCATTTGAAGGCTGGCGAGCCAAGGCCTACCGTGATGTTACCGGCATCTGGACCATCGGCTACGGCCACACTTCTGCTGCCGGCTCCCCCACAGTCAAAGCGGGCATGACCCTGACCCGCGAAGAGGGGATGGCGATCCTTCACGCCGATCTGAAACGCTTTGCGGAGGCAGTTCGCCCGCTCATCAAGGTCGAACTCAACGCGAACCAGTTCTCTGCCCTGCTGTCATTTGCCTTCAATGTTGGTCCAGCCAACTTCGGCCGCTCCTCCGTGCTGCGCTACGTGAACCAGAAGCGCTTTGCCGAGGTGCCCGCCCGCCTCTCCCTGTGGAACAAGGCGGGCGGCAGGGTGTTGCGGGGGCTCAGCCGCCGGCGCGCTGCCGAAGGGGCGTTGTTCCTTGCCCCTCCCACCGCAACCGATGGCCGAAATGAGGCCGACGAGATGCATCAGGCCGGCGGCCGGGTAACGCAGAGACAGGGGAAATCCGCCCTCCAGTCCAGCACCAACCGGGCGGCCGCCGGGCTCACCCTTGCCGTGGTGATCGAGCAGTTGGGCGAGATGCTCTCGCTTGCTGAACGCACGGCGGGTCTGGCGCCGGACGGCCTCGATTGGCACGTCATTGCCTGGCCCCTGGCGCTCAGCCTGGGGGCCGTGGTGCTGGGGATCTATATCATCCGTGAGCGGATGAAAAAATCAACCGAATATGGAGTGTGACCCATGGAACTTGTCCTGAATATGATCAGTGCCCTTGCCGGACCGGAGCTCGGCAAGTGGCTGGCCGGGCTTGCCGCCGGCCTTGGCGCGCTCGTGGCCTTCCGCGTGGCGCGCCGCAAGGGGCGGGCCGAGGGGCGCGCCGAGGTGCGCGCTGAAAACGCCCGTGCCGCCGCCCGCCGCCAGGCTGAACTCAGCGCCTTGCGCGAGGAACAAGCCGAAGCGGCGGCAAATGCACCGGACCGGGACGGTCTTTCGCAGATCCTGAAAGAGGGGAGGTTTTGATGCGCATCCTCTTTTGCATCTTCGTGACCCTCAGTTTGAGCGGCTGCATGCATCAGCTGGGCGGGGAGGGCGGCCTTGCACCGGGGGCGGGCTGTCCGCCCCTGAAGCACTATTCGCGCGCTCAGCAGAACCGCCTGGACACAGAACTCAAATCCTGCGGGGCCGCCTGCGGGGCGTTGGCCGGAGCGCTCTCCGATTACCATGTGCTGCGCCGGCAGATACGGGCCTGCCGGAGGCGGCGCTGAGCGTTGTGTGGCCGGACAAAAGCCGCTAGATAGTGCCGATTGGTTAGCACTATTTGGACCTCGACAGCTTATGGCCTCTGACGCTACTCCTGCCGCCCGGGCCGAACTCACCCGGGATGCGGTCGATCATGTAATAGCCTTGCGCGAAGGCGGACGCCTGAGCGAGGCCATGAGCGCGGTCACGGCGCTTCAGGGTGGTCATCCCAAGTCGCAGCTGTTGCACAATATCAAGGGCACGATCCACGCTGAGATGGATGAGCCGGAGGCCGCCTTGGAGTGCTACCGCAGCGCCTTGAAGGTGCAATCGAGCTATGCGGCCGCGCACAACAATATGGGCTTTCTGTTCATGAAGCTCGGCCGTTTCGACGAGGCGGTCGAGGCCTATTTCAAGGCGATCAAGCACTTGCCGAACTACGTTGAGGCGCATGTGAACCTTGCTCTGGTCTACCTGGAAATGGAGCGTCCGGAAGATGCCCTGTCCAGGTGCAGGAAGGCATTGGAGATCAGCCCGCACAATCCCCATGCCCATGCCAGCCTTGCCAATGCGCTGAAAGATCTGGGACGCCATGAGGAGGCGGTGGCCAGTTACAAGACTGCGCTTGCGCTTCGCCCCAACCATGCCGAAACGCTCTCCAATCTTGGGCAGACGCGCTACGAGCTCGGCCAGGTGGACGAGGGCACTGATGACTTCCGCCATGCCCTGTCGGCCGACCCCGGCCATGTGCATGCGCACTACAACCTGGCCAAGGCGAGGAAATTCTCCAGCGGCGATCCGCAGATTGCGCAGATGGCGTCTCTGCTGGCGCAGAGCCAGGAGGGCTCCAAAGACCGCATCCTCTTGCACTTTGCCCTTGCCAAGGCGCACGAGGAATGTGGGCAGATTGAACAGGCCTATGGCCATTTGTCTGAGGGCAACCGGCTGCGCAAGGTCCAACTGGCTTACACGCCTGAGCGCGACAAGCGGCTGTTCGATCAGGTCAAGGCCACCTTCTCCTCCGGCAAGGATGTGCGTCTTGGGGCCAAGGATCTGAAGCCGGTGGAGGGCGGAAAGACGCCTATTTTTATCCTTGGGATGCCGCGCTCGGGCACCACGCTGGTGGAGCAGATCATCGCCAGCCACTCCCAGGTGCACGGCGCCGGCGAGCTCTCCTTCCTGGGCCGAAATCTCGGGCCCCAGTTCGATAAGCTGGCGCCCGGCAAGGGACTTTCGATCAATGCCTACAAGTTGAAGTCCCTGCGCAAAAGTTATCAGGCGGGCCTGGCGGGCTTGAATGTGGCTGAGCCCTTTATCAGCGACAAGCTGCCGGGCAACTTTCTGTGGCTCGGTTTCATCCGCGCCGCCATGCCTGAGGCCAAGATCATCCATGTGAGCCGGGATCCCATGGCCACGTGCTGGTCGAACTTCAAACAGTTCTTTGCCGCTGCGGGCATGGGCTATGCCTTCGATCTGAAGGATGTGGCGACGTTCTACCGGCTCTATGAAGATATTATGGCGTTCTGGCGCGCGCGCTTTGGGGAGAGCATCTATGAGCTCAACTATGAACAGCTTACCGAGAACCAGGAGGCTGAGACCCGCAAGCTGATCGCGTTCTGCGGCCTGGACTGGGAGGATCAGTGCTTGGCGTTCCACGAAACCGACCGGGCGGTGTCCACGGCAAGCTCGCTCCAGGTGCGCGAGGCCATGTACACGGGCTCTTCAGCCAACTGGACCAAGTTTGAAACCCATCTGGGTCCCCTCAAGCAGAGCTTGGCGGCTGAAGCCGGTACCCGGGAACAGAGCTGAGAAAGCGCCCGTACGCCTCCGCATTGGGCGGCGCGAAGTTCTCCGCCAGCACGTTGCGCCTGGTTTGCTTGGCGCCCATGTCGGCCAGAAGCTCATCAAAATGCATGAAGTGGAAGGGGGCTGAGCAGAGCCCTCCGTAAACCTGGGCGGCGGGCCGCTTGGTGCGCTTCCAGTCGAGCATCATCTCGATGTTTAAGTTCATCTCGTCCGGCGTTGGCTGGTGGGCGAGCATCCCGTCCGCGTATCGCACCAGCCAGTTGGCGGCCATCTCGGCGCTGAGCACCGTGCAGAAGGAGGAATTGAAGCCCACAAAACCCATATCCGGCAGTTCCGGGTTGGCGATGATCCGGTAGAGCCGGTATTGCCCGTCCGCCTCGATCAGCTTCTGGCGATACTCCTGCGGCAGGAACGGCACGCCGAGCTTCCAACCCACGGCCTGGATGGCCAGATCTGCAGCGAGCGTCTCGCCGCCGGACAGCGTGATGGTGCCGGGGGCGTAGCCCGCGAAGGTGCCCTGAATGGCTTTGATCCTGCCCTCGGCAATGAGGTCGAACAGGCCCGGGGTCACAATAGGCACCGAACAGCTCACCGTGTCCTCAATGGGCTGCTTCGGCCTGAGGCCGGTCTTGCCCAGCTTCAGCTGCGCGCTGAGCAGCGCCTCCAGCGCGCGCCAATTGGCCCATATGAAAGGGGCGGCGAGGGCATATTTCATGCGGTCAAAGGCGGTCAGACCCCAGCCCTGGAACATGTTCTCCTGTTTGCGGATATAGAGGATGCGTTTGAAGTTGATCAGGCCGCCGAGGAAATAGGGAATGCGCCAGACGCTCTCGCGGTAAACGATGGTGACCGACTTTGCGCCGCTGTGCACGGCATTGACGGCAATGTCTGTGGCCGATTTTGAGAAGCCCAGAACCACCACATTCTTGTCTTTAACTAGGCTTTCGTCTGTGTACTCAGATGAGTGCAGCACCTGTCCCCCGGCGGTCTCAAAAGCCTCCTGACCGGGGTGAGTGAGGATGTTCTTCTCGCTGAACTGGCCAGTGCATGCGGCCACGAAATCGAAATCTTCCGCTGTGGGCGCCTGGCCGTCCGTTTTGAGGCTCAGGCGCCAGCCGGGGGCGCCGTCTGCGCGCCGCTCCATTGTGTCCACGTGGGTGTTGAAGCAGATCAGGTCTCTCAGCCCATGATCATGGGCGTAGGCGGTGAGGTATTGATGAACCTGCGCGCCGTTCGGCCATTCCGGATAGGCGTCCGGCATGGCTTTGTCTGTGTAGCGGTAGAGGTCTTTGGGGCTTTGGGTCTGGATGCCCGGATAGGAGCGCGAAGGCTCCCACACACCGCCCAGATCGTGGCTGCGCTCAAACACCTGGACCGTGTGCCCCTGGGCTTTGAACACCTTGGCGGCCGCCAGCCCGCTCACCCCGGCACCGATGACCGCCACGTTTTTTCGAGTTGGTGCCACGGTTGAGCCCTCCGCAGACGCTTGTGCGTAAAGGGATGCATCTTAATCCACCCGCGTTCTTGCGCAAGCAAGGACGCTGCGGCTCCCGCCGTCACCGCCGCTCTTTCTGCGTCGTCCCCGCTCTTTCTCCGTCATCCCCGCGAAAGCGCACTAGTGTCCGGGATTTATGGGGTGAGTCAAAGTGCACGGCAGACTTTGCCTAGTGTTTAGGCCAGAATTTAGGTGTCCAAACTTAAGTTCTGGAGGCCTGCCGTGCCCTATCTGCGTAGTGCTTTTAGCCGTCTTTTGGAACCCCTTGACCGGCGCATGGTGCGCCGGGCTGTGGACAAGTATGATGGTAATCGCGGGGTTGGTGAAGGCGACGGTGCCTGGACCTGTCAGCGTCATC
>JBCDDQ010000239.1:0-7649 GCA_039180225.1 Pseudomonadota bacterium | reverse complement strand
CCGCAACACGCTGCAATGGTTCGTCTACATGGACGAGGCCATCGAGGGCCGCCAGGGTGACACCCTGCGCGCCCGCTCGCTGAAGGCCATCGATGAGACCCGGTTTGTCCCGGCGTCCGGCCAGGCGCGCCTGCGCGGCATGATCCAGGACAAGCCCGACTGGGTGCTCTCGCGCCAGCGTGCCTGGGGCGTGCCCATTGCGGTGTTCGCAAACGCCGACGGCGAAATGCTGAAAGACGAAGCGGTCAATGCCCGCATTTTTGAGGCCTTCAAGGCGGAAGGCGCCGATGCCTGGTTTGAAGAGGGTGCCGCCGCCCGGTTCTTAGGTCCCGACTATGACCCTGAAGAATGGATGAAGGTGGAAGACATCCTGGATGTGTGGTTCGACAGCGGCTCAACCCATGCCTTCTGCCTGGAGCAGCGCGAGGACCTGAAATGGCCCGCCTCGCTCTATCTGGAAGGCTCCGACCAGCACCGTGGCTGGTTTCACTCATCATTGATTGAGAGCTGTGGCACCCGCGGGCGCGCGCCATATGAGGCGGTGCTGACCCACGGCTTCGTCATGGACGAAGAGGGCCGCAAGATGTCCAAGTCTCTGGGCAATATCGTGACCCCTCAGCAGGTGATGGAGCAGAACGGGGCCGATATCCTCAGGCTCTGGGTTATGAGCTCCGACTATGCGGAAGATCTGCGCATCGGTCCGGAGATCATCAAGACCAATGTGGACAGCTACCGCAAGCTGCGCAACACCATGCGCTTCCTTTTGGGGAACCTTGCCGGTTTCCATGAGGCAGAACGGGTGGAGGTCTCCGAGATGCCCGAACTGGAGCGCTATATGCTGCACCGGCTGGCCGAGCTCGATGAGATCGTGCGCCGGGGGTATAAGGATTTCGATTACAAGCGGATCTTCGCCCGCCTCTTCAATTTCTCCACCGTGGAGCTGTCGGCGCTTTACTTCGACATCCGCAAGGACGCGCTCTACTGCGATCCGGCGTCCTCGCCCACGCGGCGGGCCTGCCGCACGGTGCTGGATGAGCTCTTCTCCTGCCTCACCGCATGGCTTGCGCCCATGCTGGCGTTCACCATGGAAGAGGTGTGGCTTGCCCGCTTCCCGTCCGAGGACGGCTCGGTGCATCTGCGCCAGTTCCCCGATGTGCCCCAAAGCTGGCGCGATGACGCGCTGGCCGCCAAGTGGGAGAAGGTGCGCCAGGTGCGCCGGGTGGTGACCGGAGCGCTGGAGGTCGAGCGCCGCGAGAAGCGCATCGGCTCTTCCCTTGAAGCCGCGCCGGCGGTCTATGTCTCCGATGACGCCCTTATGGCCGCCCTTGAAGGCTTGGATCTTGCGGAAATCTCCATCACGTCAGGGGCAACCCTGAGCCAGGGCGAGGGGCCCGTTGGGTCCTTCCGCATGGAGGAGGTGGCCGGCGTTGCCGTGGTGCCCGCTCTGGCGGAGGGGCAGAAGTGTGCCCGCTCCTGGAAGGTGCTGGCCGATGTGGGCTCCGATCCGGAGTATCCGGAGCTGTCGGTGCGCGATGCGGCGGCGGTGCGTGAATGGGATGCGCGCAAGGCAGCGGCTGAGTGAGCATCACCTCGCACACTAAGCTGGGCGCCGGCATTGCCGCCATCACCTTTGCCGTTGATCAGGGGCATAAGTGGTGGATGCTCGGCCCCTTCAATATCGCCGAGCGCCAGCCGGTGCGCGTGGCCCCTTTCTTTGACCTGGTGCTGGCTTGGAACCGGGGGGTGTCCTACGGCTGGTTTGCCACCTCCAGCCAGACCGGCCGCTGGATCCTGGTGGCCGTGATGGCGTCGATCGTGGCCGTTTTGGCTGTCTGGCTGGTGCGGGCCACCGACCGGCTCACCGCACTTTCCCTAGGGTTTTTGATCGGCGGCGCCCTTGGCAATATGCTGGACCGCATCATTCATGGGGCGGTGGCCGACTTCTTTTTTTTCCACGTGGGTTCGTTCCAATGGTACATCTTTAACCTTGCCGACGTGGCCATAGTTGCGGGGGTGGCCGGCTTGTTGTATTCTTCTTGGAAGCTTGGTGGGCATTCCGGGGAAGCGAGCGCGGCTGAATAGGGCTGGCGCGCGCGTCATTGTTCCGCCGTATTGGGACACTAGGACCTGTCGTCCCGTGGTAAAGAAGGCTGGCAAAGCCGGTAGTGATGGGAAGTGGCGCTTTGACTAATAAGGTTTCGATAGGCGTTGTATGCGCGGCCGCGCTCTTGGTTGCAGGCTGCAGCAACTCACCAAGTGAAATGTTGAACGACACGCTGGGCCTCAGCAAAGAGGTTCCGGATGAGCGTCTTGTGCGCACGCATCAAACCCTTGCGGTTCCGCCGGACTTGCAGCTTCGGCCGCCGGCGCCTGGTGAAACGGTCACCGGAACGCTTAATCCGGCTGCCCGTCAGGCCGCCGCACAAGGCACTTATGCCACACCGCCCAGTGCGATTGGCTCCCAAGTGGTGCCGCCAGCGGGAACCCAGCAGGCCTATAATCCGCAGGCTCCGGCGTATGCCCAGCCGGCTGCGCCCGGCCAGCCGGCAGTTCCTGGTCAACCGGCGGTTCCTGGTCAGCCAGCCGCTTATCAGCCTCCGGCTCAGCCGACAGGCGATATTTATGCGCGCCATGGCATTTCCAAAACCCATCCCGACGGCAAAGAGAAGTCCCATGAAGAACTCATGCGCGAACTCCGTCAGGTGCGGCTGAAGAAGAAACAGGCCCAAAACCCAAACTACGGAACGATCTGGAACTTCCCGAACCTGTTCTCCGATAACTGATCCGTTTCCCCAGGCATTGGCGTTGAGGTCGGGTCTCGGCCTCTCAACACTTACGTGTTACCAAGATTTAATTTGCGATTGGCGCCGCGCTGGCACATGTTGGCGCGATCACACCGTAGGCTGAATCAAGAAAGCTCACCCATGATTTCCAATAAACGGTTTCGTTTCTGGGGTCTCGCCTTGGGGCTCCTCGCCCTTATTGGCGCAACCCAACATGTCCACGCGGCGGGTTCAAAGGTGGAGACATTCACCATGGACAACGGCATGCAAGTGGTGGTGATCCCCGATCACCGGGCCCCTGTGGTCACACATATGGTCTGGTATCGGGTGGGGTCTGCCGACGAGCCGCCGGGTGAAAGCGGGGTGGCCCATTATCTTGAGCATCTGATGTTCAAAGGTACGAAAACCATAGCGCCCGGCGAATTTTCCAAGACCGTGCGGCGCAATGGCGGTCAGGACAATGCCTTCACGTCCGCCGATTACACGGCCTATTTCCAGCGCATTGCCAAAGACCGGCTGGACCTCGTGATGAAGCTTGAATCCGACAGGATGACCAACCTTCAAGTGGCCCAGAAGGATATCGAAACCGAACGGGATGTGGTCACCGAAGAGCGCCGCACCCGGATCGACAACTCCCCCTCAGGCCGGCTCATGGAGCAGGTGCGCGCGGCGCTTTACGTGAACCACCCCTATGGCGATCCGGTGATCGGGTGGATGCATGAGATCAAGGAACTCGATCTGGAGGCGGTGCAGGCCTTCTACAAACGCTTCTACGACCCGGCCAATGCCATCCTGATTGTTGCCGGTGACATCACGGCCGATGAGCTGCGCCCCCTGGCGGAGAAGTATTACGGCGTGATCCCGTCTGCAGGGCCCGCCAAGCCCCGCGTGCGCCCCTTGGAGCCAGAACCCCAGGCGGCCCGGCGGGTCACTTTGAGCGACCCAAGCGTTCCGACACCCTCGTTCCGCCGCATCTACACCGCTGCGTCCTACTCAAGGGCTGAACCAGGTGAGGCAGAGGCGTTGGACCTGCTCTCCCACATTCTGGGTTCCGGTACCACGTCCAGGCTCTATCAGCGCCTGGTGGTTGAAGAGAAGATCGCCTCCTATGCCGGATCTTGGTATTCGGGCGATGCATTGGACATTGGTGATCTGGGCGTATATGCCGGCCCGCAGCCAGGCAGTGGTAAGGCCGAACTGGCCAAGGTGGAAGCCTCGATCGATGCGGTGATCCAGGACATCAGTGAAAAGGGCGTGACCGAAGAAGAACTCGCCCGGTCTAAAAACAGCCTGCTGTCAGCGGTGGTGTATCTGAAGGACAACCAGATGCGCCGGGCCAGGATATACGGCGTTGCCCTGACCACCGGTCAGACCGTGCGCGACATTGAAGAGTGGCCGAGCCGCGTTGAGGCCATTACGGCAAAACAGGTCCAAGAGGCCGCCCAGAAGTACCTTCAGATCCGCAGATCCGTCACTGGGCTCTTGCTGCCTGAGGCCCCCCAACAAAGAGCCAAGGCGCCCGGCGCCTCTAAGGACGAGAAGAAATCATGAGATCTGTCATCCTCCTGCCCAAAACGGTCAGCGGCCTCATTGCGCTGAGCCTGATCGTTCTGTCCCAGCTCTCGCTGGTTTCCAAAGCTGAAGCGATCGAGATCCAGGACGTGAAAAGCCCCGGCGGCATTTCCGCATGGCTTGTGGAAGACAGCTCCATCCCGCTCATTACAATGCGCTTTGCGTTTCAAGGCGGCTGGGCGAACGAGCCGGAAGCCAAGCAGGGATCAACCCATTTCCTGGCCGGAATGCTGGATGAAGGCGCGGGCGAGATGACGTCCAAGCAGTTCCAGACACGCCAGGCTGAACTGAACATGAAGCTGTCCTTCCGGGCCCGCGCTGACCACTTCTACGGCTCGTTCCAGGCTCTGACCCGTCACCTGGACGATTCTGTTGATCTCTTCGCAGCAGCCCTGAACACGCCGCGCTTTGATCAGGTGCCGTTCGAGCG
This sequence comes from Pseudomonadota bacterium, assembly GCA_039180225.1. Taxonomy (GTDB): domain Bacteria; phylum Pseudomonadota; class Alphaproteobacteria; order Rhizobiales; family CAJQND01; genus JAAEUE01. Next base: position 2,864 of record JBCDDQ010000239.1, on the reverse strand, counting down.
CATCCGCAATCAGATCATCCTCAACATCAAGTCCAACGACCAGGACCCTGAGCGCATTGCCAGCAAGGAATGGCTGAAGCTCATGTTCGCCAATCACCCCTACGGCCGTACCCGGCGGGGCACGCAGGAAAGCCTCATGGCGCTGACCCCTGAGGACCTACGCAACGTGACCAAGCGTCTGTTTGCCAGGAAGGGCCTGAAGATTGCTGTTGTGGGCGACATCAAAGCCGAACAGCTGGGCAAGCTCTTGGACCGGGTGTTCGGTCAGCTGCCGAAAGATGGCGGCGTGGTGAAACTGAAAGAAGCTGAGGTGATGGCGAAGCCGGCCGTGCAGATCATTGATCGCAACATCCCGCAATCGGTGATCCAGTTCGGGCATTCCGGCATCAAGCGCGATGATCCGGAGTTCATCCCCGCTTACGTGCTGAACTTCATCTTGGGCGGCGGCGGCTTCGGCTCGCGGCTGACCGAGGAAATCCGCGAAAAGCGCGGGCTCACCTACTCCGTCTACAGCTATCTGTCACCCTACGATCATGGTGCCCTGTTTGTGGGTGCAGCATCGACCCAGAATGCGCGGGCCGGTGAAACGGTCAACCTCATCCGGAGCGAGCTGGAACGCATGGCCAAAGACGGGCCGACGGCCAAAGAGCTGAAAGATGCGAAAACCTACATGACCGGCTCCTATGCCCTGAGGTTCGACACCTCGCGCAAGATCGCCGGTCAGCTGCTTGCCATTCAGGTTGATAATCTGGGGGCGGACTACGTAAAGAACCGCAACGACCTGATCAATGCTGTCACCTTGGACGACCTGAAGCGGTTGGCCAAACGCCTGCTCAAACCAGGTGAGCTGGTGATGACCATCGTTGGAAAGCCGGAAGGCGTGGAGGCCAAATCGGCAGAAGGGGGCTAAGCGGGACCCATGCCATACACCCAGGATGTGAGCCGGTCGCTGCAAGGGGCGATCGGCGCCACAGGCTTGTCTGAAGCCGATTTTCAAAGCTATCTGGACGCCTCAACAGCGGCACTTGAGACGTTGCGCACGCAGCATGAAGAGTCCTCCCTGCCGCTCCTGCGCCTGCCGGAAAAAACCGATGACATTGCCGCCTGCCGTGACGCTCTGGGCGGATTTCAGCGGGGTGCGGAAGACGTGCTGATCTTTGGCACGGGCGGCTCATCCCTCGGTGGCCAGGCCCTGGCCCAATTGGCCGGCTACCGCATTCCGGGGCCCGGGCCCGATCTGGGCCGCGCCAGCAAGCCGCGCCTTCATTTCTTCGACAACCTGGACGGCCATACCCTGAGCCTTGTGCTGCGCGACCTCAACATGAAGACCACGCGCTTTCTGATGATCTCCAAATCCGGGGGAACGCCGGAGACCATCACCCAGTGCCTGGCCACGTTTGAAGCTCTAAAAGCGGCGGGGCTTGAGTGGAACATGGCTCAGCATGTGCTCGCCCTGACCGAGCCCGGGGACGGGGAGAAGAACACGCTGCGCCGCCTGGCCCAGTTTCACGACATTCCGGTCCTGGATCATGATCCGGGCATTGGCGGGCGGTATTCCGTGCTCTCCAATGTGGGGCTGTTGCCTGCACTGCTGTTGGATTTGGACGTGGAGGCCTTGCGCGACGGGGCTGCAGAAGCCCTCGCACCGGTGCTCTCAGGCGCTGCGCCTGATGCATGTCCGCCCGCCGTGGGGGCTGCGCTCAATGTGGGACTTGCGGAAAAGTGCGGTCACACCGCAGCCGTGATGATGCCCTATTCCGACCGGCTCCGCCTGTTCTCCAACTGGTTTGCCCAGCTCTGGGCGGAAAGCCTCGGCAAAGACGGCAAAGGCACAAGCCCCATCGCTGCGGCCGGACCGGTGGATCAGCATTCCCAGTTTCAGCTGTTCAATGGCGGGCCCAAAGACAAGCTCGTCACCATCATCATGACCAACAGCGCCGGTGCGGGTCCGCGCATTCCGGAGAGCTATGCCACCGACCCGCTGGTGGGTTATCTGGCCGGCCGCACCATTGGCGACCTCACCGATGCCCAGCAACGCGCAACCGCGGAAACTCTGGCCCGCAATGGGCGGCCCGTGCGTACGCTTTCGGTGGAGGAGATCGACGAGCGCACACTGGGCGCCCTGTTGATGCATTTCATGCTGGAAACCATCATCGCCGGCCACCTGATGGGCGTGAACCCGTTCGACCAGCCTTCTGTGGAAGAAAGCAAGGTTTTGACCAGGGATTACCTGAAGACCATGTAGAAGCGGTTGGGGAAACTCTTCGACTCATGGCATCATGAGCGCCAATGGACAGGGCGCGAAAGCATGAAGATCAGGCGACTATCTGACGGATTGATCAACCGCATCGCTGCCGGCGAGGTGATTGAGCGTCCGTCCAGCGCCCTGAAAGAGCTGGTGGAGAACGCGGTCGATGCCGGCGCCGGCGCTGTGGACGTGACCATGCAAGGCGGTGGACGCAACCTTATTCGGGTGGTGGATGATGGCTGCGGCATGTCGCCGGAAGAGCTTGCCCTGGCCGTGGAGCGTCATGCCACCTCCAAGCTGGACGGCGACGATTTGCTCAACATCAAGACCATGGGCTTCCGCGGCGAAGCTTTGCCGTCCATCGGCGCGGTCAGCCGTCTGACCATTCTCTCCCGGCGTCATGACGGATCGGACGGGGCACAGATCACGGTGGATGCGGGCGCCAAGACCGAGGTGCGGCCGGCGGCGCTGAGCCCCGGCACGCAGGTTGAGGTGCGCGATATCTTCTATGCGGTGCCCGCCCGGCTGAAGTTCCTGAAATCTGAACGCTCAGAGAACAATGAGGCCATCGATGTGATGCGACGCATCGCCATGGCCAATCCGGCGCTGGCGTTCT
>JBCDDQ010000238.1:0-7694 GCA_039180225.1 Pseudomonadota bacterium | reverse complement strand
GTGCCGCCCTGATACTCTTCAGGCATCAGTTTGCGTTCCCGGGCACGGGCTGCGAAATCCTTCATTTCGTTGGAGATTTTCGCCAGGCCTTTGGCTTCAACATTGCGCACAACAGGGGTTAGCAGACCGCCGGGGATGGCCACCGCCACACCTACGTCGGAGACCTTGTGGTGCAGCATTCCGCCATCCGTCCAGGTGACGTTGGCATCCGGCACCTGCTGCAGAGCCACGCCCATAGCCTTGATGATGAAGTCATTGACGGAAACCTTGTAGCTGGGTTTGCCGTCTGGACCCGCTGTCGCTTTTCCGTTGATCTCTGCGCGGAGCGCCAGGAGCGTATCCAGCTCCACATCCACGGTTTGATAGAAGTGCGGAATGGTTTGCTTGGCCTCTGTGAGGCGCTCCGCAATGATTTTCCGCATTCCATCATGGGGCACCACATCATAGGAGCCTTCTGCATACATGCGCTCGATGACCTCGTCGGCCATGCCTTGTGCCAGGGCAGGCTTGGCGGCAGGGGCCGGAGCGGGCGCTGCTGCCGCGGGCTGTGCGGCGGCGCCGCCTGAGGCAACGGCCGCATCCACATCGCGTTTCACGATGCGGCCATGGGGGCCTGAGCCGACCACGGCGCTCAGATCAATCCCCTCCATGCCGGCAATGCGCTTGGCCAATGGCGAGGCCAGGATCCGGGATCCGGAGGGGCCGGCAGGTGGCGGTGCGGGTGCAGCTGCCGGCGCCGCAGCCGCGGCGGGCGCGGCTGCTTGGGGAGCCGCCGGTGCGGATGCTTCAGCGTGGGGTGCGGCGGCAGGAGCTGCGGAAATGGCTGAGGCGTCCTCCCCCTCTTCCAAGAGCACGGCAATCACTTCGTTGACCTTCACGGCATCCGTGCCTTCGGCGACCAGGATCTTGCCAACCGTGCCTTCGTCCACAGCTTCAACTTCCATAGTGGCCTTGTCGGTTTCAATCTCGGCCAACAGGTCACCGGACGTAACGGCGTCGCCTTCCTTGACCAGCCATTTGGCAAGCTTGCCCTCTTCCATGGTGGGCGAGAGCGCGGGCATTGTAATGTTGATGGGCATTTCGTCAGACCTCGCCGGATCAGATGTAGAGAACTTGTTTTGCTGCAGCGACCACCTCATCCACGTGAGGCAGCGCAAGCTTCTCAAGGTTTGCCGCATAGGGCATGGGCACATCCTTTCCAGCCACCCGGGTGACGGGCGCATCGAGCCAGTCGAAGGCCTCCGAGGATACATGCGCGGCAATCTCCGCGCCAATCCCGCAGGTCGGCCAACCTTCTTCGACCGTGACCAGACGGTTCGTCTTCTTCACCGAGGCGATAATTGTGCCCATGTCCATGGGGCGCAATGTCCTAAGATCTATAACCTCAGCGGAAATCCCCTCGCCGGCCAGCTTTTCGGCCGCTTCCAAGGCGTAGGTCATGCCGATGGAGAAGGAGACGATGGTCACGTCTGAGCCTTCCTGGGCGATACGGGCCTTGCCAATGGGCACCACCCAATCATCCAGCTTGGGCACGTCGAACGAGCGGCCATAGAGGATCTCGTTTTCCAGGAAGATTACCGGGTTGGGGTCGCGGATCGCCGCCTTCAAAAGGCCTTTGGCGTCAGCGGCGCTGTAGGGCGCGACAACCTTGAGGCCGGGCACCGAGCTGTACCAGGCCGAATAATCCTGAGAGTGCTGAGCGCCCACCCGTGCAGCAGCCCCGTTCGGCCCGCGGAACACGATGGGACAGCCCATTTGACCGCCGGACATGTAGAGCGTCTTGGCGGCGGAATTGATGATGTGGTCGATGGCCTGCATGGCGAAGTTGAAGGTCATGAACTCCAGAACCGGCTTCAGTCCGGCAAAGCCGGCGCCGACGGCAATGCCGGTGAAGCCGTGTTCAGTGATCGGGGTGTCGATGACGCGCCGTTCGCCAAACTCGTCCAAGAGCCCCTGGGTCACCTTATAGGCGCCCTGATATTCAGCCACTTCTTCACCCATCACGAAGACCGCATCATCGGCACGCATCTCTTCGGCCATGGCATCGCGCAGAGCTTCGCGGACGGTCATGGAGACCATCTCGGTACCGGCCGGGATATCAGGATCTGCCGGCACGGAAACGTCCACTGGCTGAGGTGCGACCGCCGCTGGCTCTGCAGGGGCCGGCGCTGGTGCGGCGTCTGCAGCCGGTGCGGCAGGTGCCGGTGGGGCGGAAGATGCCGCCTCAGCAGCAGAAGCATCCTCGCCTTCGGCCAGAACGATGGCGATCGGCGTGTTCACCTTCACCCCTTCTGACCCTTCAGCCACCAGGATCTTGCCCACGGTGCCTTCGTCCACGGTTTCCACCTCCATGGTGGCCTTATCGGTTTCAATCTCCGCAATAATGTCGCCTGAGGAGATTTGATCGCCCTCTTTCACCAACCACTTGGCAAGAGTGCCCTCCTCCATGGTGGGGGACAGGGCGGGCATGAGAATTTCAACAGCCATTTCTTACAACTCCCCGCTTACGCATCTACCAGTACATCGGTCCAGAGCTCGGACGGATCGGGTTCGCGGTCCGTTTGCGCAAACTCCGCTGCCTCCGTGACGATGGCACGAACTTCTTTGTCGATTTCTTTGAGATCAGCCTCGGTTGCCGTGCCGGCCTCAATCATACGGTGCTTGACCTGCTCGATGGCGTCATGCTCCTGACGCATCTTTTGCACCTCCTCTTTGGAGCGATATTTGGCCGGGTCCGACATGGAGTGGCCGCGGTAGCGATACGTCCGCATCTCCAGAATGTAGGGCCCGTTGCCCGCGCGGCAGTGCGCCAGCGCCTTGTCGCTGGCAGCCTTGACCGCGCGCACGTCCATACCGTCCACCTGCTCGCCGGGGATACCGAAGGCGGCGCCACGCGCAAACATTTCTTCAGACTTCGCCGCCGAGCGCTTCACCGCGGTGCCCATGGCGTAGCCATTGTTCTCGATCACGAAGATCACCGGCAACTTCCAGATGGAGGCCATGTTGAAGCTTTCATAGACCTGGCCTTGGTTCGCCGCCCCTTCCCCAAAGAAGGTCAGCGACACGTTGTTGTTGCCCAGATACTTGTTGGCGAATGCCAGACCGGCGCCGAGGGGCACCTGGGCCCCCACAATCCCGTGGCCGCCATAGAAGTTCTTTTCGCGGCTGAACATGTGCATGGAGCCGCCCTTGCCCTTGGAATACCCGCCCTGGCGGCCCGTGAGTTCGGCCATCACGCCCTTGGCGTCCATGCCGCACGCCAGCATGTGGCCATGGTCGCGGTAAGAGGTGATCATCTGATCGCCTTCGTTCAGGGCCATCTGCATGCCCACGACGACGGCCTCCTGGCCAATATAAAGGTGGCAAAAGCCGCCGATCAAACCCATGCCGTACATCTGGCCGGCCTTCTCCTCGAACCGGCGGATCAGCAGCATCTCTCGATAGGCCTGTAGATCTTGTTCGGGGGTGAACGCGGTATCAGATTTCTTCGTGGCTGATCGGGTCTTGCGCGCGGCCATCAAGCGCCTCCTTGTCATTCTCTGGAATTTCCAAGGCACCTTACTAGGCTGGAGCAAAAAATGGAAGAATACGAAATTTGCGCAATATTCTGTTTTAAAATGGTTTTTTTGTTTTTAACTTGAATTCAGTTAAATTATTAGACTTATTGATTAACAGACCCGGTGGGCAGATAGATGATCAGCTCGTCCGGGTGTGAATGATGCAGCATTTTCCGCGCTTGAACGCCGAGGAGATCGGGATCCAATGCCTGTGCACGCAAAAGCGCCACCTTGCGCGAGAGGGTTTCCCGCTCAGCCACGAGGTCATCCAACTCGCTCTTGGCTTTTTGGATCTGCTTTTCGGTCTTGGCAATCTGCTGCTCACCGCGCCGGCCCTCTTCGCTGGCTGTATGGAACCAGAAAAGCACACCCGCGCACAGGCACGGAAAGATCAGGCGTGTCAGAAACTGCTTCATAAGCCCCAAAGCGCGTGGCGAACGTCGGATACGCCACTCTTCACGCCGTAAGGTTAACAAGTGCTTTATGGGCGGTTTATCCGCGCAGGATCGACCGGCCGGCATAGACCGCCCTTGCACCCAGTTCCTCTTCGATGCGGATCAGCTGATTGTACTTTGCAGTGCGGTCAGAGCGCGCCAGGGATCCGGTTTTGATCTGACCGCAATTGGTGGCCACCGCCAGATCGGCAATGGTGGTGTCTTCCGTTTCCCCGGATCGGTGAGACATCACGGCGGTGTATCCGGCCGCGTGGGCCATCTCGATCGTTTCCAGCGTTTCAGTGAGCGAGCCGATCTGATTGACCTTCACGAGGATTGAATTGGCGATGGACTGATCAATTCCCGATTTGAGGCGCTTGGTGTTGGTGACGAACAGGTCATCGCCCACCAGCTGGCACTTGTCGCCGACAGCATCGGTCAGGGCCTTCCAGCCGGCCCAATCATCCTCTGCCATGCCGTCCTCGATCGAAATGATCGGATAGCGCCCAACGAGATCGGCGAGGTAGGCCGCCATTTCGCCTGCATCGAGCGATTTGCCCTCGCCCTTCAGCTCATAGCGCCCGCTGTTGAAGAACTCCGTGGACGCACAATCAAGCGCCAGATAAACGTCCTCACCGGGCCGGTATCCAGCCCTCTCAATGGACGACATGATGAAATCCAGCGCCTCAGAAGCTGAACCGATATTGGGTGCAAAGCCGCCTTCATCGCCCACATTGGTGTTGTGGCCAGCCTCAGAGAGCCCTTTCTTCAGGGTGTGGAACACTTCAGAACCCATGCGCACGCCTTCAGCACAGGAAGCGGCCGAAACGGGCATGACCATAAACTCCTGAATGTCGATCGGGTTGTCGGCATGTTCGCCGCCATTCACGATGTTCATCATCGGCACCGGCAGCGTCACCGCGCCCTCACCGCCCACTTGGGTGTAGAGCGGTACGTTGTTGGACGCTGCGGCTGCGCGCGCCACGGCCAGGGAAACGCCCAGAATGGCATTGGCGCCGAGACGTCCCTTGTTCTCGGTCCCGTCCAGACCGATCATCTTCGCATCGATCGCAGCCTGGTTGTCGGCATCCATCCCCACGATGGCGCGTGAGATCTCGCCTTTCACGTTGGCCACGGCGGTTTGTACACCTTTGCCCAGGAAGCGGCTCTTGTCGTTGTCCCGCAACTCAACGGCCTCGTGTGCGCCTGTGGAAGCCCCTGAGGGCACAATGGCGCGGCCCAGCGTACCGTCGTCCAGATGGACGTCAGCCTCGACGGTGGGATTGCCGCGGCTATCCAAAACTTCGCGCGCGGTGATTGACTTTATGTTCGACATGAGGTGGCCTCTAGCTGGGGGACGAGTTGTGCTGGCTTCTAGCGGGCTGGCACGTGTTTGTGAACAGGCCCAGGTGTCGCGCTGATTGGCACACATCTTGCGGCGGAGAGCTCACCGGTCACTTGAGCTTAGATGAGTATGAGTAGCACCTTCGATAACGGCCGCGCGGCCCCGGCTTTGCGGATCCACTCCCTGACCCACTGGCTGGAGGAAAGCGCGCTTTATCCCCATGCCGTCTCTGCCCTGAAAAGTTGGCGCCACAGGTCTGACAGCTATCACGATGTCTATGGACCTGACTATTTTGAGACACTTGAGCGAACCAGCTGGGAGAGCGCACCGGTCATCGCACGCTCGATTGTGGAGCATCTGAACCCCGTGCGCGTGGTGGATCTTGGCTGCGGTACGGGAAACTTGATCGATAATCTGCGCTGCCTCGGCGTTAAGGCTGTGGGCGCAGACTTTTCAGATTATGCGCTGAGATACTGCGAAAAACGCTGTCTGGATGTGAAGAAGATCGACTTCACCGACATTGAAGCGACCCGTTGCCCGCTCGGACGGTTCGACCTGGCCATCAGCATGGACGTGGCGCATCAGCTGCCCAAGCATGCGGCAATGGCCCATGTGGCTTACCTATGTCATCATGCGGACCGTGTGATCTTCTCTGCACCCTCGTGTGCCAACGATCTTCTGCCCAAATGCGCGCGCCCAGTTGAGTTTTGGATCGAGCAGTTCGAGGCCAAAGACTTCGTTCTGGATTACACGCTTTCGTCCATTTTCAAAGTGGAATGGCCGGAGCCGGCGGCAGAGCCGGTGCGCTCACGCCGCCCGCTGCTTTTTCAGCGCGGCAATTGGTAGAGCTGGCTAGTAGCCTTTGGCGAGCCGGTCGAAGGCCATCAACCGTTCAACCAGGCTGTCCATTTCGTCCAGAGGCACCATATTGGGCCCGTCGGAAGGTGCTGTGTCCGGCTCCTGGTGCGCCTCCATGAAGACGGCAGCCACGCCCACAGCCACGGCCGCCCGAGCGAGCACCGGCACGAACTCGCGCTGCCCGCCCGACGTGGTGCCCTTTCCACCGGGCTGCTGCACCGAGTGGGTTGCATCAAACACCACCGGACAGCCCGTTTCAGCCATTTGCGGCAGGGCACGCATGTCGGTGATCTGGGTGTTGTAGCCAAAGCTCACGCCACGCTCGGTCAGAAGCACATCCGAACAGCCTGAGCCGGTGAGCTTGGCGACCACATTCGCCATGTCCCAAGGCGCCAGGAACTGTCCCTTCTTAACGTTGACCGGGCGGCCGGTTGCCGCTGCGGCCACGAGCAGGTCGGTTTGCCGGCACAGGAAGGCCGGGATCTGCAGCACATCCACCACCTCGGCAACTTCGGCGCACTGTTCGCGTTCGTGCACATCCGTGATCACTGGGATCTGCAGCTCCTTTCGCAAATCGGCGAAGATTGCCAGTGCAGCATCCAGTCCCAGCCCGCGGCCGGAGCTCAAAGAGGTGCGGTTGGCCTTGTCGAAAGAGCTTTTGTAAATGAAGCCCGCCCCGTGCTTGACGCAGATTTCCTTTAGCGCGCCGGCCATGTGGACGGCGTGATCGCGGGTCTCCATGGCGCAAGGACCGGTGATCAAGGTGAGTGGTCGGTCATTGGCGATGGCCACCTGGCCGCTGTCGCCCACCTTCACTGTGCTGTTGGGTTTGGACATGGGCTCTGATTAGCCCCTCGCCCGCGTTGGTGCAATGGATAAGGTTTCCCTTCTAGTGCGGCCCATCTTGCGCTATGCAAACGGCCTTACCAGCGATGGATTGCGATGATGAAGCCGATACACGTGATTGGGGCCGGACTTGCCGGGTCCGAAGCTGCATGGCAGGCCGCTGAGGCTGGCGCTGACGTGATCTTGCACGAAATGCGTCCCCAGCGCGGCACGGATGCGCACCACACCGGCAAGTATGCCGAGCTTGTGTGCTCCAACTCTTTCCGCTCCGATGATCACGAAAGCAACGCGGTTGGTGTCCTGCACCAGGAAATGCGCCTGGCAGGTTCGCTGATCATGAGCGCCGGTGATGCGCACAAGTTGCCCGCTGGCGGTGCTCTGGCCGTGGATCGAGAGGGGTTCTCTGAAGAGGTAACCCGGCGTATCAGCGATCATCCACGTATCCAGGTGGAGCTTGGCGAGATCACAGGCCTTCCGCCTGAGAATTGGACAAACGTGATCATCGCCACAGGCCCCCTCACCTCGCCTGCGCTGAGTGGAGCCATCTCGGCGCTGACCGGTGAAGAAGATCTCGCGTTCTTTGATGCCATTGCGCCCATCGTCCACCGCGACAGCATTGACATGTCCAAGGCCTGGTTCCAGTCGCGCTATGAC
>JBCDDQ010000237.1:0-7741 GCA_039180225.1 Pseudomonadota bacterium | reverse complement strand
CGACTAATCATGATTCGCGCGCTCTTCACGGGCGATCCTACCTTTTTGGTCTAGTCTGTTACCGCAGCAGCAACTTCAGCGGCAAAATCGGTTTCTTCCTTCTCGATCCCTTCACCTAGAGCGTAGCGAACAAAGCCCTTCAGGGTTATCGCGCCGCCCACATCGCCTTCAGCGTTCTTGAGTGCTTTTTCAACAGTGTTTTCGCCATCAATCACAAAGGTTTGCGCCAGCAAAACAACTTCTTCGTAGAACTTGCGCATGCGCCCTTCGATCATTTTTTCGATAACCGCCTCAGGCTTCCCGGATTCCCGAGCCTGCTCAGCCAGCACAGTGCGCTCACGCTCGATGACAGCCGGATCCAACTCTTCGGTCGTTGCCGCCAGAGGGCTGGTGGCCGCCACGTGCATGGCAACCTGCTTGCCCAAAGCGTTCAGTTTGTCAGCGTCACCATCAGATTCCAGCGCAACCAGCACACCGATCTTACCCAAACCGTCTGCGGTCTGGTTGTGCACATAACTTGCCACGACCCCGTTGCTGACTGACAAGGATCCTGTGCGGCGTACGCTCATGTTCTCGCCAATGGTGCCGATAAGATTGGTAACATAATCAGCCACGCTCTTGCCGGCGCCTGGATAGTCAGCGGCCTTGAGGGCGTCTACGTCACCATTGGTAGAGAGACCAAGCTTTGCCACCTCGCGCACCATGGCTTGGAACTGGTCATTGCGGGCCACGAAGTCGGTTTCTGAGTTTACCTCGACCACGGCACCTGTTGTTCCGGATGTGGCCACACCAATGAGCCCTTCAGCGGCTGTGCGGCCGGCCTTCTTCTCAGCCTTTGCGATGCCTTTGGTGCGCAGCCAGTCCACGGCGGCTTCCATGTCGCCGTCGTTCTCTTTCAGCGCCTGCTTGCAGTCCATCATGCCTGCGCCCGATTTATCGCGCAGTTCCTTCACCATGCTTGCGGTGATGTCGGTCATGTCATCCTCGTTCGTTCAAAGAGGTTTTGGCCCAGAAGAACCGGGCCAGTCAGTGGGTTTTGTTTAGCCGTTGGCGAGTTGGGCGGCTTGCTCAAGCCAGCCGTCCCGCTCGATGCGGCCCTTGAAGTTCAGCTCATCATCCACCGCTGCAATATCTTCAGGCGTGAAAGCTGCAATTTGCCGGTAGTGATAAATGCCCATTGCGTTCAGCTTCTCTTCCAAGACAGGTCCCACACCGGAGATCTGTTTCAGGTCGTCCGCCTCGCCTTCCGGCGCATCGAGACCCTTGAACTTGGAGGGTTCAGCCGCCGGGGCCACCTCAGCTGGAGTTTCCTCAGCCGGAGCCTCTTCAGCTGGAGCTTCTTCAGCCGGAGCTTCTTCAGCCGGCGCGGCGGCAGCCTCTTCGGCCGGCGCTTCTTCTGCAGCAGCTTCCCCATTCAGAGCTTGTTCGACCATGGGCTCTTCGGATTCACCGATATCAACGCCGGCGCTCACTTGAGAGTCTGAAATCCCCTCAATCGCCGCACGGGCCATTAGATCGCAGAACAAAGAAACCGCACGGCCCGCATCATCATTCCCGGGAATGGGAAAGTCGATGCCTTCCGGATCGCAGTTTGAATCCAGCACGGCCACAACGGGAATGCCCAGTTTCTTGGCTTCTTGGATGGCAATCGATTCCTTATTGGTGTCGATCACAAACATTAGATCCGGCAAACCGGACATATCCTTGATGCCGCCCAGAGCCTGCTCCAGCTTGTCGCGCTCACGGGTCAAACCAAGCAGTTCCTTCTTCGTGAAGGGCAGGCTGTCCTGCGCCAACGTCTCTTCCAGCTTCTTCAAGCGGCGGATCGAGTTGGAAATGGTTTTCCAGTTGGTCAGGGTGCCACCAAGCCAACGGTGGTTCATGTAGTACTGAGCCGAACGCTTGGCCGCATCCGCGATGGGCTCCGCCGCCGCCCGCTTCGTGCCAACAAATAGCAAACGCCCGCCACCGGCCACCACATCATGCGCCGCAACCAGCGCCTGGTGCAACAGGGGAACGGTTTGAGCCAGATCCAAAATGTGCACGCCGTTGCGCGCGCCAAAGATGAAGCTTTCCATCTTTGGGTTCCAACGGTGGGTTTGGTGGCCGAAATGGACGCCAGCTTCCAGCAGTTGGCGCATAGAAAAATCAGGCAATGCCATGCCTTGTCTCCTTTACCGGTTGATCCTCTGCGGGGGTATGTGATCCTTCATGGACACCGGTTGGATGGAGCCGCTATATGCGACACACCCGTACCACCCGCATGTGTGATGGCGCGGCTTATAGCAGTTTGTTTTTCAAATGCAAGCACTGGACCTCATTTGCGTTGAGCTATAGGGTCGCGGGCAATTGAAGGCCGCTGTTGTCTCAAACGTGACTTGATCCCAGTCGACTGAGACGGCACCAACGGCATGAATGGCCCCTCTTCCTATAGGACATAGTTAAAATGCTTTTTCACAAACGCCTCCGGGCATCGCTATTTTCGCTAGGTATCGCCGCTGCTGCTCTGAGCGCACCGATTGCCGTTGCAGCCCCTGATGACGTTATTCTCACAGTGGATGGGGAAAAAATCTATCAACGTGACTACGATCTGGCTGAACGCTTGCTGGCTTCCGAGCTCTCCAAAATGGGGCCCGCGCAACGCGAACAAGTCTTGATCGATATGCTGTCCGAGACCCTGTTGTTGGCCCGGCTTGCAGACAAAGCGGGTACCACCGGCACCGATGAGTATAAGCAACGCATGAAGTTCATGACCCAACGGGTAAAGCGGGACATTTACGTTCAGCAGAATGTCACGGAGAAAGTGAGCGATGCTGATCTTCAGACCCGCTATGATGAGTTGATCAAGCAGTTCCCCGGTGGCCCCGAAGTGCGTGCACGCCATATTCTGGTGAAGACCGAGGATGAAGCCAAAGCCATCATTAAAGAGCTGGATGGCGGCGCAGACTTCGCAGAACTGGCCAAGCAAAAGTCCACTGGCCCGAGCGGTCCGGGCGGCGGCGACCTTGGGTACTTCGGCAAAGGCCAGATGGTGCCTGCTTTTGATAAGGCCGTGTTTGAGCTGGAGAAAGGCAAACACTCAAAAGAGCCGGTTAAGTCCAACTTTGGCTGGCACGTGATCAAGGTTGAAGACACGCGCCAGAAGAGCCCACCTCCCCTAACAGAGCTCAGCGAACGTCTTAAAGTGATGTTGGCTCAGGAAAAGCTGCAGGAGCTGGTCAAAGATTTGCGCTCTAAGGCAAAAATCGAGCGCCTGAAGTAAGATCAGAGGTCCTGGACGTCGAGCACGCCCGGGACCGCTTTCACCGCAGCTTTGATTTGCGGGGTTACCGTGTAGGCCCTGCCCAACTGGATTTCCACCTCGCGCGTTCCTCCCAGCATCATCACTAGGTGCACAGGGGCCTTGCCGCCATTGGTCAGCCGCTTTGAAAGAGATTCCAGCGGCTTCTCATCTGCAACAAAGATGCGGAGACCCGAAGCGATATTCTGCGCTGCTTGCTCGATAGGTTCAACATCGTTGAGGCGTAAGCGCACGTCTTCGCCCTCAACGTCGGCTTCCACGCGCAAGATCAGCGCTTCGCCAACGTCCAACTTATCGCGCAGATGCACCAGTGTGTCGGCGAAAACGATGGCCTCAAACTGTCCGGTCGGGTCGGAAAAACCGACAAAGGCAAACCGGTTGCCGTTCTTCGACCGACGCTCCTGGCGGTACGTCACCGTACCCGCCAGCCGGCCCGCCCTGATGCCTTTGGTTTTCGCCTTGCTGGAAAACTCAGTCCAGCTTTCAACGCCAATGGCGCTTAACGGCTTCATGTACTCATCAAGCGGATGGCCCGAGATATAGAAGCCAACGGCCTCAAACTCCGCTGTGAGCCGTTCCATTGGCAGCCAAGCCTCAACACCGGACGGTAAAGGAAAGTCCTCGCCCTCCCCACCATCCGCGGCACCAAAGAGGCTGGATTGACCGGCTTCGCGGTCCACGGCCGTGCGCCCCGCCACAGACAGCATGGCCTCAACGCTCTGCAAAACCAGATGGCGGTTCGGTTCAAACTCATCGAACGCCCCGGCTTTGGCCAGGTTCTCCAGCATGCGTTTGTTGACGATGCGTGGGTTCACCCGACGGGAGAAATTGCCGATGGAGGTGAACGGCCCATCCTGCTTGCGGATGTCCACGATGTGTTCAACCGCACCGCGGCCCACATTCTTCAAAGCTGCAAGCGAGTAGTTGATTTGGCCGTCAACAACCGAAAAGTCGGCCTCTGAATGATTGATCGATGGTGGCCGGATCACGACACCCATCCGATCGGCTTCTTGCTTGAAGACGTAGAGCTTGTCGGTGTTACCCGCATCCAACGTCATGGACGCTGCCAAAAACTCCACCGGATGATTGTGCTTCAGCCACGCGGTCTGATACGCGATCAGGCCATAGCAGGCCGAGTGGGCCCGGTTGAAACCGTAGCCGGCAAACTTCGCCACCAGCTCAAAAATGAACTCTGCCTGTGCCTGATCCACCCCGTTTTCAACGGCGCCAGAAACGAACTTGGCCTTCTGCTGGTCCATTTCCGACTTGATTTTCTTGCCCATCGCTTTGCGCAAGATATCGGCCTCGCCCAAGGTGTAGCCTGACAGGACTTGGGCGATCTGCAGCACCTGTTCCTGGTAAATGATAATGCCGTACGTATCGGCCACGATAGGAGATATCGTCTCGTGCAGAAACTCCGGTTGCTCATCGCCGTGTTTGGAAGCCAGGTACTTCGGAATGTTCTCCATGGGCCCCGGACGGTAGAGCGCAACCAGAGCGATGATGTCCTCAATATTGTTCGGGCGGGCCCGGCGGATCAGATCCTTCATGCCGGAACTTTCCAACTGGAACACGCCAATCGTCTCGCCACGGCTGAGAAGCTCATAGGTCTCCGCCTGGTCGAGTGGCAAATTGGAAAGATCAACCTCAATTCCGCGTTGGGCAAGCAACTTTACGCCCGTTTGCAGGACCGTCAGCGTCTTCAGGCCCAAGAAGTCAAATTTGACCAGCCCCGCCTTTTCCACCCACTTCATGTTGAACTGCGTCACCGGCATGGGTGAACGCGGATCACGGTAGAGCGGGACCAGTTGCTCCAAGGGTCTGTCACCAATCACCACGCCGGCCGCGTGAGTTGAAGCATGGCGGTAAAGGCCCTCTAGCCTTAACCCGTACTCCAGAAGCTGCGCCACTTGTTCGTCATTTTTGCGCTCATCCTGCAGACGCGGCTCACCTTCAATCGCCTCGTTCAACGTGACCGGGTTCGCCGGATTGTTTGGGATCATCTTGCACAGGCGGTCGACCTGGCCATACGGCATCTGGAGCACCCGCCCCACATCGCGGCAAACAGCACGTGCCTGCAGCTTTCCGAAGGTGATGATCTGCGCAACCTGGTCTTCACCATACTTCTGCTGGACATAATTGATCACCTCATCCCGCCGATCCTGGCAGAAGTCGATGTCGAAGTCCGGCATGGATATGCGCTCTGGGTTCAAGAAACGCTCAAAAATCAGGTTGAAGCGCAAGGGATCCAAATCAGTAATCCTCAGCGCCCAGGCCACCACCGATCCGGCCCCCGAACCCCGCCCCGGTCCCACGGGGATATCCTGTTCCTTCGCCCAGCTGATGAAATCGGCAACGATCAGGAAGTAGCCCGGAAAGTCCATCTTGATGATGATGCCAAGCTCATACTCCAAACGATCGAAATAGGCTTTCTCCTCATAGCCAGGTGCCAGACCATGAACTTCGAGCCGGCGCTTCAACCCATCCTCTGCTTGGCGCCGGAGGTCGTCGGCTTCCTCATCCTCGCCCGATCCTTGCGAGACGCGCGGCAGAATGGGGTCGATCTCCACGGGGTGGAACGCACATCGTCTCGCAATCTCGATCGTATTGTCGATGGCTTCAGGCAGATCCGCAAAGAGGGCGGCCATCTCCGCCTGGCTCTTGAAGTAGTGCTCGCTGGTCAGCTGACGGCGGTCGTCATTGGCGATCACCGTGCCTTCTGCGATGCAGATTAGGGCGTCGTGGGCAGCATAGTCATCGGGTTTGGCAAAAAACGGCTGGTTGGTGGCCACCAGTGGCAGCTCAAGCTCATAAGCAAGGGCAATCAGCTCCTGTTCAGCGGCAAGTTCTTCGGCCATGCCGTGTCGCTGCAGTTCCACGTAGAGCCGGTCACCGAAAAGAGCCTTCAGATCTTCCAGCCGCGAACGCGCAAGAGAGGCCTGGTTTTGGATCAGCGCTTGGTTCACCGGGCCACCCGGTCCCCCTGTCAGGCAGATCAACCCTTCGGCATGTTCTTCAAGGAGTGACACGGGCACGTGGGGCAAAGCCCCCTCGGCGGGCTCCAAAAAGGCGGCGCTGGAGAGGCGCAACAGATTGAGATAGCCCTCCTCATCCTTGGCCAGGAGCACAATGCCCTCACACAACACCTCGTGCTGTTGAAACTTTGTATTGGCATCGTTTTGGTTGCGGGCATGAAAATCCACCAACAGGGTACATCCAAGGATTGGTTGAATGCCTGCTCCGGCGAGCGTCTCGGAGAACTCAAGGGCTCCGAACAAATTGTTGGTATCAGTGATCGCAACCGCCGGCATGCCATCGGCGGTGCACAGAGAGGCGAGCTGTTTGATGGGCAGCGCACCCTCCAGCAAAGAGTAAGCGGAATGGGTGCGCAGATGGATGAATTTCAAAGACGGTTTGGCCATGAGGCTACCCTACCGCAGGAAACGTCGAGTCGCGCCGGGCTCGAATGCCTCGTACACACGCTTTCAACAGGTGAATGACGCTAGAGCCCCTCGCGTTCAAACGCATGGGCCAAGTTATCCAGAACACCATTGACCACCTTAGGCTCTTCACCGCCGAAGAACGCTTTGGCCACATCAATATACTCAGAGATGCTTGCGCGCGGCGGCACATCCGGACGGTGCTTGAGCTCGTAGGCCCCTGCCCGCAAAATTGCGCGCAGTGTGGCATCCAACCGGGACAGTTTCCAGCCCGACGCAAGGCGTTCATTGATCAACGGATCAATCTCGCGCTGTTCATCCAGAACGCCCTTGACCAGAGATTTGAGAAACTCAAAGTCGGCCTTGCCGCATTCTCCGTCCTCGAACGCCTCGCCCAGGCGGCCCGAACCAAACTCAGCCAAGACATCTGCAAGGTCAGCGCCGGCAATATCCATCTGGTAAAGCGCCTGCACCGCACCCAATCTGGCCGCAGAGCGAGCCGATGCGCGTTCTTTTGCCGTGTCAGCCATTAGCGGCGCGACACCATACGCTCACGGATATCGATCATGGTCAAAGCTGCCTTCACAGCCTCACCACCTTTGTTTTTGCCATCCACGCTGGCGCGCGCCATGGCCTGTTCATCGTTCTCGCATGTCAAGATGCCGTTACCAACGGCAACACCCTCCATGCTGAGGGCCATGAGCCCACGAGCGCTCTCTCCGGCCACAATGTCGTAATGACTTGTCTCACCGCGAATAACGCAACCGAGGGCCACATAGCCGTCATAGCGTTCACTCTCCTCTGCCATGGCAATGGCGCCCGGGATCTCCAGCGCACCTGGTACGGAGAGTTTGTCGAAGCGCGCACCGGCTTCGGTCAGGGCGGCTTCAGCGCCGCGCAACAGCTCCTCGGCAATCTCAATGTAGTACGGAGCTTGAACGATCAGCATGGATCGGGACATGGATTTAAGCCTTCTGAAATTCCGCTAGCCGCGCCACAT
>JBCDDQ010000236.1:0-7748 GCA_039180225.1 Pseudomonadota bacterium | reverse complement strand
GGCCTAAACACTAGGCAAAGTCTGCCGTGCACTTTGACTCACCCCATAAATCCCGGACACTAGTGCGCGAAAGCGGGGAGCCAGGGCGGTTGGCTCTGAGCTGTGCGGCTCCGGGATGACGGGTGTTGAGTTTCCGCATCCTTGCGAAAGCGAGGACCTTCTCGGCCAAGGGAAAGATGCGAGCTATGGGCCCTCGCGTTCGCAAGGGCACGTAGCTGTGTTCACCCGAACTCTAAGCCGTCTCATGGCCCTTTAAGGCCGGCGCCATCAGGTATTCCTGCGATTGCATCTCCATCAGCCGCGAGGCGGTGCGGTTGAACTCGAAGGCATGATCGCCCTCCGGGTAAATCTTGTCCGGCGGGACTTCCGCAGACGCAATAAGCCGCACATGATTGTCGTAAAGCGCATCGATCAAGATCACGAAGCGCTTCGCCTCGTTGCGCCGGGCTTTGGAGAGTTTGGGGATGTTCTCCACGATCACCGTGTGAAAGGTTTTCGCGATCTTCAAGAAATCGCCTGGCCCCAGCGGCTTCTCGCACAGATCGGCAAACTGGAAGCGCGCCACCGAGCGTGCCGCTTGGGGCACCACCAGAGCGCGGCCCGTCACCTCAAGCTCCATGGGCGGGCCGCTCTCACACTCCGTCAGCTCCTCCCACATGGTTTGCAGCTCTCCATCAGCGCTAGAGCCAAGGGGCGTCACATAGACCTTGTGACCCATGAGCCGTTCCAGCCGGTAGTCGGTCTCCCCATCGAGCGAGACCACCTCCATCTTCTCCTGCATGAGCTTGATGAACGGCAGAAAGCTGTTGCGGTTCAGCCCATGCTCATAGAGCCCGTCAGGCTCGATGTTCGACGTGGCCACGACCACAATGCCGTGGTCAAACAGAGCGGTGAACAGACGGCCCAGGATCATTGCATCTGTGATATCGGTGACCTGGAACTCATCGAAGCACAGTAGCGTGGCACTCTCGGCGATCTCTGCGGCCACAGCCGGAATGGGGTCATCATGCTGCTTGCGCCAATGGTGCACCCTCGTATGAACCGACTGCATGAACTCGTGGAAATGGATGCGCGTCTTCGGCTTGATGCGGGCCAGATCAAAGAACAGGTCCATCAGCATGGTCTTGCCGCGCCCCACATCGCCGAAGATGTAGAGGCCTGGCGGCGCCGGTGTCTGCTTGGCCAGTCCCAACCACTTCATCAGACCTGACGGTTGGTCGGCCGGCTGGTATCCATCCAGCGCATCGCAGAGACCATCGAGCTTCTTGGCCACAACGGCTTGTGCGAAGTCGGCGCGTAATTCTCCGCGCACGACCTTCTTGTCATATGTGTCGTAGAGCCGGCCCATGGCGCGCGCTTATGGCGCGCGGATGGCCGCAATGCAAGAGCTCAAAGCGTTAAGCGCCCGGAAGCAATGCCGAAACTGGCGCGCGTTCCCAGGCGTGGCCGCTGGCAATCACGCAGGAGACACCCTGAACGTTGGTGCGCACCATGCTCCAGGTGCCGCCTTTGGACACATAGAGTTCTACCAGCCCGGTCTGACTGGCCAGACCAATGGCTTGCCGTTGTTCAGAAAAGCGCTTGCCGAGGATGTCTACAATATTGTCGCGCGGCGCGCAGAATGAGCGGGCTTCAGCTGTTGGCGATCCGCTGAACGTTGCAATCGCCAGAACTGCAGCCAGGCTCAACGATTTGAGCAATCCGGTCATATCACTACCTCCTGTTCGGCTCTGCGGCCCGTAAGGAGGAGGTTTCAGTGCTGCCTCAACCATGAGCTCAGAGCGAAGGGTCCACCGGTTAAGGTGCTCCCTCATCTCCCAGGTCTGTCGGACACGTCACACATGGCCAACATCGGCAATACGCCGTTCACGTTCAAGGCACGCTTGCGTCACGTGTCGGTGAGGCTGTCCGGTAAGCGCGTTTTAGATGCCCGGCTCGACCATCGCCACTTTGGGCGCATCTTCCCAGGAATGGCCTGCGGCAATGATACAGGAGACCCCATTCAGATCGGTCATCACCAGGGTCCAGGATCCGCTTTCGGACACGAACACTTCCATCACCCGGCGGCTGGCCACAAGGCCCAGCCCTTTGCGCGCTTCCTTGTATTTACCGGTGAGGGCTTTGGTTAGCTTTTTGTGGGGCCCGCAGGCCATGGCGGCATCGGCGGGCACGGTATAGCTCAAACTCAGAATGCCTGCGGCCATCATAGTTGCAAGCAAACTACGGCACGTCGTGATGGAATTCAGGTTCACCATCTATTACCTCCTAACGCATGTTCCGGCTTTCGCCGGCAGGAGGGTTATTCAGTGATGAACAGCCATCTGATCCGGCACCGCAACGCAAACGCACCTGCACTCACGTTAGTCGCGCCCCTAAGTCGCCCCTTCCCCTCTTTTCGCTTAACTCACCGATGGTGCGCCGATTTGGTTAATGGGAGATTAAGGGGGGTAGGTGGTTGTGGTGATGGGGTTCACACGAGCACAAGTGCCAGATGGGAGGCCGGACGGATACTTCCCTGGGGCGAGCCCGGTCAGGCACCTCTGCCCAACCAGGCTCCTCCTTTAGTTCATGGTTGGGATAACGAACTCCGCGCCTTCCTTCATGCCGGACGGCCAGCGCGAGGTCACGGTCTTGGTGCGGGTGTAAAACCGCACTGAATCGGGCCCATGCTGGTTCAAGTCGCCAAAGGCAGAGCGCTTCCAGCCACCGAAGGTGTGATAGGCCAGCGGAACAGGGATCGGCACGTTGATGCCCACCATGCCGATATTGATCCGGTTCGCAAACTCGCGGGCGGAATCCCCATCGCGGGTGTAGATGGCTACCCCGTTGCCATATTCGTGGCTCATCGGCAGGTCCAGCGCCTCTTCATACGTCTTGGCGCGCACCACTGAGAGCACAGGGCCGAAAATCTCCTCTTTATAGATCCGCATGTCCTTGGTCACGTTGTCGAACAGGCAGCCGCCCATGAAATAGCCGTTCTCATAGCCCTGCATGGAGAAATCCCGGCCGTCCACGGCCAGGGTGGCGCCTTCTTCCACGCCCAGGTCCACATACCCTTTCACCCGCTCCAGAGCCTGCTGGGTGACGATGGGGCCATAATCGGCCTCCCGGTCGGTTGAGGGGCCGATCTTGAGGCTCTCAACCCGGGGAATGAGCTTCTCCACCAGCGCATCGGCGGTGGCCTCGCCCACGGGAACCGCGACGGAGATCGCCATGCAGCGCTCACCGGCCGAGCCGTAGCCGGCGCCGATCAGGGCATCCACGGCCTGGTCCATGTCCGCATCCGGCATGATGATCATGTGGTTCTTGGCGCCGCCGAAGCACTGCACGCGCTTGCCCGTGGCCGTGCCGCGCGAATAGACGTACTCGGCGATGGCGGTGGAGCCCACAAAGCCCACCCCTAGAATGGTTTCATTGTCCAAGATGGCGTCCACGGCTTCCTTGTCGCCGTTCACCACGTTGAGGATACCCTCCGGCAGGCCCGCCTCAATCATCAGCTCGGCCAGACGCATGGGCACGGACGGGTCGCGCTCAGACGGCTTCAGGATAAACGCATTACCACACGCAATGGCCGGGCACATTTTCCACATGGGGATCATGGCCGGGAAGTTGAACGGCGTGATGCCGGCAGCCACGCCCAAGGGCTGGCGCATGGAGTACATATCGATGCCGGGCCCGGCGCTGTCGGAATACTCCCCCTTCAGCAGATGCGGGATGCCGAGGCAGAATTCGGCCACTTCAACGCCGCGCTGGATGTCGCCGTGGCTGTCCGGAACGGTCTTGCCGTGTTCAGCCGACAGCATCTGGGCCAGTTCTTCTTTTTCCGCATTCACCAGCTCGACGAACTTCATCATCACCCGCGCGCGCACCTGCGGGTTTTTGGCGGCCCATCCAGGCTGCGCCGCCGCGGCGTTGGCCACCGCTTCGGCCATCTCATCGGTTGAGGCCAGGGCCACCTTGGCCTGCACTTCGCCGGTGTTGGGATTGTACACATCAGCAAAGCGCCCGCTTTTGCCCGCTACGGTTTTGCCGCCGATAAAGTGTCCGATTTCTTTGACCATATCTTCGCCGCCCTCGCCCTTAAGATCAGGTCTGAAGCGTCCCTGGTTTGAGTGAAAATTTGACCGACACTATCGGGCTTTCAGTGGGGCGGCAAGACGCAACCCGTCTTGGCTTACCAATTGGTGGGCGTCGGCCTGCCGCGAATTTTTAAGGACCTTAAGCCTTCAACATCCTCCACGCCGAGCTGCAGCATATTGTTGGCATAATCGTCTTTCAGGACCTGCATCACATGTTGTCCGCCGGCCTCGCCCAACGCCGCCACGGCGTAAAGGAACGGGCGGCCCAACAGGCAAAAATCCGCGCCCAGCGCCATGGCGCGGGCAATGTCGAGCCCGCTTCTGATGCCGGAATCAAAAATGATCTTCATCTTGCCACCCACCTCGCGGGCGATCTCCGGCAGCACGGTGATGGAAGCCGGCACGCCATCGCACTGGCGCGCGCCGTGGTTGGAGACCACGATGCCGTCAAAACCGCGATTGGCGGCCTCCACCGCGTCGCCCACGTCCATGATGCCCTTTAAGATCACCGGTCCGTCCCAAAGATCGCGCACCGCCGACACGTCGTCCCAATCAGGCCGGCCATGCAGCATGGTGGCGAGGAAACTGCGCAGGTCCGTATTGTCTGAATGATACTTCTCCAACGTGACCAGATGCGGGGTCTTATGGGCAAGGGTCGCCAGGCTCCAGCTCGGCCTGCGTGCGGCATGCCAGAACGTGGCGAGATCTTTCTTTGGCGGCATTCTGAGGCCGGCACGCAGCTGGCGCTCCCGGGTTGAGGTCACCGGCACGTCCACGGTGATCACCAGGGTCTTAAAGCCGTTATCCTTGCCCCGCTTCAGGATATCGTCACGCACATCCATCTTCTTGGTGGGGTAATATTGGTACCAGCCGTACTCGCCCACCACCGGCCCGATGGTTTCGGGGGTTTCCGCCCCCACTGTGCTGAGCGTATAGGGCAGGCGCATTTGAGCAGCGGCCCGGGCCAGGAAAATCTCCGCCTTAGGCCAGATCAGGCCTGACATGCCCACAGGCGCCACGCCAAACGGGGCGGCATAGGTTTGGCCGAACAGTTCGGTTTCCGTCTGTGCGGCGATGTTGCCGGGCAGCATGCGCGGCACCAACTCGATCTCCCGGAAGGCGCTCTCATTGCGCTCCTTACCCGCTTCGATCCCGGTGCTGCTGTCCAGGAATTCCCAGGCAAAGTGGGGAAGGCGGGTTCTTGCCCGTTCCCTCATGAAGTGAACGGACGGATAGCGGGTGAGATCGGTCATGGAGCCACGCGGGTTACGGGTTTGCGGGACGAAAGCGCATCGTCATAGCACCAGCTGCACCGAAATGACAAAGGGGTATGTGATCAAAGTGCCTAGGGCAATACCGCCGTCAGCAGACCGCTCACCCCCAGATTGATCAAAGCCCCGCTCACCAGAGCGGTGAACGTCAAGATCATACCGGCAACCCGGAACTTGAACAGCTCAGGCTCCCGGCTCACCCCATAAGCGTGTGCCAGGCGGCCCGCCAGCAGGCAGAGGCCAACAAAGTGGATGGCATAAATGGACCTGTCTTGCAGCTCTGCCAAAGCCATGAGAATAAGCGCGAGAGGCACATATTCAGCGAAATTGCCATGGGCCCGGATAGCCCGTTGCAGGGATTGATGGCCACCATCTCCCATGCTGGTCTTCGTGGCGCCCCGCGCGCCGATCACGCGCACGCTCAAAAACACAAACACCAAGGTGGCCATGGCGGCATAGACGGGTGTTATGATCATTTCATCTACCTTACCTATTCGATAGTGACTATGAAATTAAAAGTCACTAAGAGATCATTGAGGATCAGACACAGCCCTGACGCACCCTTGCTTGCCAAATAGCATAAATGTTTGATAGTCACTATCAAATTTAAAGTCATACCTCTATCAACTGAAAACGGAGGTGTCACCGAGATGTCATTTCTCCGGCATATGAGATGCCCGGTCGCGCGAGCGGCAAAGGTTTTGGAGGGGCGCTGGACCGCGCTGATCCTGCGCGAGTTCTTTCTGAAAGGCCCGCGGCGCTATCAGCATTTGCAGTCCGCTTTGATCGGCATTGGTCCAGGCACGCTTTCAGAGCGGCTGAAAAGCCTCGAAGCTGAGGGCATTTTGGAGCGGGAACTTTACCAGCAGCACCCTCCGAGAGCGGAATATCTGTTGACAGAGAAGGGCAAGGCCTTGGCAGATGTCTTGCTCGCCATGAGGGATTGGGGCAACACGTATCGCTGAGCCCGCAGGGGATTGAAGGAACAGCTGAGATGGCACAATTTGACATGCCCCGCCGGTTGGCGGCGGAGGCGCTGGGCACCGGATTGCTGGTGTGCACGGTGGTCGGCTCAGGGATCATGGCCGATAAGCTGAGTGATGATGTTGCGGTCTCGTTGCTGGGCAACACCATCCCAACGGGCGCCATTCTGGTGGTTCTGATCATGATTTTCGGCCCGATTTCCGGCGCCCACTTCAATCCGGCCGTCTCCCTGGGCTTTGCCGTGAAGCGGGATCTGCCCTGGCCCGAGTTCGGGCCCTATGTGATCGCCCAGATCTTGGGAGGCATTCTTGGCACCTTCGTTGCGCATCTGATGTTTGACTTGAGCGTCCTCCAGGCGTCCACCACGGTGCGCACAGGGGGCGCCCAATGGTTTGCCGAATGGGTGGCCGCGTTTGGGCTCATGGGGATTATCCTGGGCGGCATTCGGTTCAGGGCCGATGCGGTGCCTTGGTTGGTGGGGCTTTACATCACGGCGGCCTATTGGTTCACCGCCTCCACCTCGTTTGCCAATCCGGCTGTGGCGATTGCCCGGGCCTTCACTGATACGTTCTCCGGCATCCGCCCCATTGATCTACCCGGCTTCATCATTGCCGAGTGCATTGGCGCGGTGTGTGCGGTGGTGCTGTTTGGCTGGCTCCTGGCTCCGGGCGATGATAAGACGTGACGGTTCTGGACACGTTTTGAGGCATTTATGGGCAAAAGCACCCACGACTATGTTGATGATCCCCGCAACGCCGACATTCTGATTTCGATCAATGGAGACCTGGTGTCCCGGGCTGAGGCCATGGTGTCGGTGTTTGATTCCGGCTTTGTCTTGGGGGACGGGGTGTGGGAAGGCCTCAGGGTGCACGAGGGCGGGATCGCCTTTCTGGAGGCCCATCTGGAGCGTCTCTATGAGGGCGCCAGAGCCATCGATATGGAGATGGACGTGGGGCCGGACGCGCTGGCCAAGCGCCTGTTTGACTGCCTTGCGGCCAACCAGATGAGCGACGGCGTCCACATCCGCCTGATGGTCACCCGGGGCATTAAGGCCACCCCCTATCAGGACCCCAGGGTCACCATCTCCCCGCCCACCATCGTTATTATTCCCGAATACAAGACCGCCAAGCCGGAGGTGCTGGAACGCGGCATCACCCTCTTCACCACCCATATCCGGCGCACCTCGCCGGACACCCAGGACCAGAAGCTGAATTCCCATTCCAAGCTGAACTGCATCCAGGCCTGTATCCAGGCGGCCAAGGCCGGCGCTGATGAGGCATTGATGCTGGACCCTCAGGGTTTTGTGGCCACCTGCAATTCCACGCATTTTTTCATCGTGCGCCGCGGCGAGGTCTGGACCTCAAGCGGGGATTATTGCCTGGGCGGCATCACCCGGGGCAACGTGATCCGGCTC
>JBCDDQ010000235.1:0-7845 GCA_039180225.1 Pseudomonadota bacterium | reverse complement strand
GCCACGAACGGCTACCACACGCAGAACGGCTACGAGTTCGCGATCCAGAAGATCAAGGATGCGGGCGGCGTCGATATCGCGGGGAAGTGCCACAACTTCGAGGTCATCTATTACGATGACGAGTCAAAGGGCGACCGCGGTGCGACGCTGGCCGAGCGGCTGATCAATCAGGACAAGGTCCAGTATATGCTCGGCCCCTACAGCTCGGGCATGACCAAGGCCATCGCGCCGGTGACCGAGAAGTACAAGATCCCGATGGTCGAGGCTGAGGGCGCGTCCCGCTCGCTCTTCAACAAGGGCTACGAGTATCTCTTCGCGGTCCTCTCCACCTCCGAGCAGTATCTCGCCTCCGCCATCACACTGGCGGCTGAGATGGCGGAGAAGGAGGGCAAGGACCCCGCCGATATCAAGGTGGCTGTGGCGGTCGAGAACGATCCCTTCTCGCTCGACATCCGTGCGGGTGTGCTCGAGGACGCCGAGAAGTACGGCATGAACATCGTCGTCGACGAGAAGCTGCCGCGCGATCTCTCGGACATGTCCGCGATCCTCACCAAGGTGAAGCTCGTGAAGCCGGACGTGCTGATCGTCTCCGGCCACTCCAAGGGCGCCGCCACGGCTGTCCGCCAGATCGGCGAGCAGAACGTCTCCGTCCCCATGGTCGCCATCACCCATTGCGAGGCGGCGGATGTGGTCGGTAACTTTGGTGACTTCGCCGAGAACGTCCTCTGCTCGACGCAGTGGGCCGAGACGCTGTCCTACGAGGATCCGCTCTTCGGCTCGGCGGCTGAGTACGAGACGGAGTTCAAGCAGGCCTATCCCGAATATGCCGAGAAGACGGTGCCCTATCAGGTCGCTCAGGCGTCCGCCGCGGTCTACGTCTTCAAGGACAGCTTCGAGCGGGCGGGCACGCTGGACAAGGAGGCGCTGCGTGACGCCATCGCCGCGACCGACCTGCCGACCTTCTACGGGCCCATCAAGTTCTCGGAGGCTGGCAACAACATCGCCAAGCCCATGGTGCTCCGTCAGATCCAGAGTGGCGCCTACAACGTCGTCGCGCCGCCGAAATATGCGAGCCACGACATCGTCTGGCCGCGGCCCTGACGCGACCCGCTGACTGAACGGCGCCGGGCGCTCCAGCAACGGAGCGCCCGGCGTCTTGCGCAGCGAGACCCGCATACGCGGGCACGGGGGCGGCGGCGACGCCGTGCAGGGATGGACCAGATCTTCTTCAATCTCGGGCTCTTGGTCGAGTTTCCGATCGTGAACCTCAAGATCATCATCGACGGGGTGATGATCGGTGCGCTCTTCGCGCTCGCCGCCTACGGGCTCGCGCTCGTCTGGGGCGTGATGAACGTGAAGAACCTCGCCCAGGGGGACTTTGTAATCGCCGGCGGCTACGTTGCCTGGTGGCTGACACAGCAGGGCATGAACCCGCTACTCGGCGTCCCCATCGCCTTCGTGGTGATGTGGGGGATCGGCTGGGTCGTCTACAAGCTGGTGATCAGCCGGGTGATCGAGCGCGATCTCTTCACCTCGCTGCTCGCGACCTTCGGCCTGGCGATCATGATGGCGCAGATCATGAACCTGCTCTTCGGCTCGGACACACAGTCGATCAAGCTCGACTACCAGACGCTCTATTTCGCCGATGGTCTGATCGACGTGCCCATCGCCAAGCTCATCGGCGTGCTCATGGCGACATCCCTCGCCATCGCCGTCATCGCCTTCATCAAGTACTCGCGCATGGGCCAGGCGATCCGAGCGACCGCGCAGGATGCGCGCGCGGCCCGCGTGATGGGGATCGATACCGAGAAAATCTACGCCTTTACCTTCTCGCTCAATGCCGCGATATGCGGCGCGGCCGGCGCGATCATCGTGATGGTCTGGGTGATCCAGCCCTTCTACGGCATCACCTATTCCGTCCGCGCCTTCGTCATCGTCACGGCGGCGGGGCTCGGTAACCTGCCGGGCGTCATCGCCGCCGGCCTCGGCATCGGCGCGGCTGAGCAGTACGGCAGCCACATCTTCGGCATAGGCTACCAGCAGGCCATCGCCGTCCTTCTCCTCCTCCTGGTTCTGGTCTGGCGGCTGGCGCAGCAGCGCCGTAACCGCCAGGTACTGCAGTGAGGAGCGTGCAATGAGTATCGCAAAGCTCGCGCTCTATGCCGCCCTCCTCGCTCTGACGGTCGCGGCACCGTTCCTCGCGCCCGACTACAAGACCCAGCTCGCCACTCTCTGGCTGATGATTATCGTTGCGCTCAGCTGGGACATGACGGGCGGGCAAATGGGCTACAACTCGCTCGGCAACATCTTCTTCTATGGTACCGGCATGTATGTCGCCGCCGTCGTGACCATTGGCATCCGTGACGCAGACAAACCCGTGCGGCACGGAGGCCGGAACCCACAGGCCCCGTCCGGGTGGGATCACCCAGTAAGATCCATCCGCTGCCACGCGCATAACCCCTTTGGCCGCATGCACGATTTGAGCGGCCTCATGGGTATGCTGCTCTTCAACATATCCGCGGGCATGTTCGCTGGAATACCCTTTGACATTTGGCAGATCGAGCGATTTGGCATTTTTGCGATATTTCATGACCTAATGCCGAAAGATGAGCACATCATCTTTTTCTATGTTCAGACCCCATTCGTCAACACGGAGACGTCAAGTGCGGGCTGTTCTGAGGATGCGCTTTTTGAACCTCGGCCACTTTCTGGATCATTATGTGCTTTTGATCTTCCCCACCGCTGTGCTTGTGATCGAGCGCGACTGGCAGATGAGTTATGGCGAGGCATTGGCGTTGAGTTCGCCCATGTTTATGGCCTTTGCTTTGGCGACCTTGCCCGCAGGCTGGTTGGGGGACCATTGGTCACGCAGCCACATGATGAGCGTGTTCTTCACAGGATGCGGTGCCTGCTGCTTGGCCGCTGCCGCAGCGCCGAACCCCTTTGCATTGAGTGCTGCGCTGGCGGGCTTGGGCCTGTTTGCCGCCATCTATCATCCTGTCGGGATCGCCATGGTGACGGAAACCAACGCGCGCCGGGGCCATGCGCTGGCGGTGAACGGTGTGTGGGGCAACATGGGGTTGGCCGTTGCCGCCCTGTGCACGGGCGTCCTGTGCGAGCGATTTGGATGGCGCGTGAGCTTCCTTGTGCCCGGCCTTGTGTGTCTGGCGGTTGGGGTGCTGCATATGGCGCTTGCCGGCCGCAGCATTCCGGCCAGGACTGAGGGGAGCGAGCGTGCTGGGATCGGAAGTGCCGCAAGCCGCACCACACTCTGGCGCGTGCTGGTCTTCGTCGCAGCGGCGGCCCTGTTTGGCGGCATTGTGTTCAACGCTGTCAGCTTATCGCTCCCGAAGCTGCTCTCAGAACGGCTAGCGGGCACGTCCTCCAGCCTCTCTGAGGTGGGCAGCTATGCAGGTTTGATCTTCGCTGTGGCCGGCTTGGCTCAGCTTCCGGTAGGCTGGTTCCTGGACCGTTATGATGTGCGCCCCCTCTTGTTCGTTCTGTTCAGCGCCCAGGCGGGACTTCTTTTCACCACGACCTTGGTGACGGGGTTTGCTGTTGTTCCGGTGACCATGGGCCTTGTGCTCTCGATGTTTGCGTGGATCCCGGTGTCCAGCTGGCTGGTGGGCACGTACGTGCCGTCAGCATGGCGCTCGCGTGTCTTCTCCGTGGAGTACACACTGTCGCTGGGCACCACGGCCTTGGTGGTTCCCGCGCTCTCCTGGCTGCACCTGAACGGGTTTGGGTTCTCCGTTCAGTTTGCGGTGTGGGCGGGCTTTGCCGTCATTGTGTTTGCTGCCGCGCTCATCCTGCCGAGGCGGCCTGGTAACGTCGCCCGTGCCGCACTTTTCTCGAACTGATGCATTGGAAAAAACGAGGCAAAACGCGCATGGGTTCATTGGATTCTTACTAGCCCTAACTGAAGGGATGCACTAGTCTTTCTGATTGATTTCGTGCTGTACAGGAGCCCCTCGGGGCCGGCACGGTCAATCTGAGGGCCGTTCAGGCCGAGAGCATTCTGAGGGAGAAAGAGTGATGAAAAGACTATTGGGAGTGGCATTGGCCGGTGCGGTCGGATTGGCGGCAAGCCAGGCGCACGCGGCCGGAGAGTTGTACTTTTACAACTGGACCGACTACACGGCGCCGGACATGATCGCAAAGTTCGAAAAGGAAACCGGCATCAAGGTCACGGTCGACACCTACGATTCCAACGAGACGCTTCTTGCAAAGCTGAAGTCCGGTGCAACTGGCTATGACTTGGCCGTGCCGAGCCAGAACTTTGTGACCATCATGATCGCTGAAAGCCTTCTGGAAAAGGTGGACGTCTCAAAGATGGAGAATTTCAAACACGTGGCGAAGGCATTCCAGTTTCCAAGCTGGGACCCCAAGCAGGAATTCTCCAGCCCCTATCAAATGGGCACCACCTCTTACGCCATTCGCACGGATGCTGGCGTTGGGGATTGTTCCAGCTTGAAAGAGTTCTTTGAGCCCAATGAGAAGGCATCAGGCAGTGTGGGTGTTTTCAAGACCCCGGAAGAAGTGGCCAATATGGCGCACATCTATCTGGGTCAAGAGTTCTGCACGGAGAAAACCGAAGACCTCAAAGCCGTTCAGGCTCTGCTGCAAAAGCAAAAAGAGCATGTGAAGGTCTTCTCTTCTGAAGGCACCATGGACCGGCTGGGCAGTGGCGTGACCAACATCTCGAACGCCTGGAACGGCGATGCCATGAAGCAACGCCTTGCCGGCGGTGAGATCAAATACTGCTTCCCCAAGGAAGGGGTTGTGGGTTGGTACGACAGCCTCGTGATCCCGAAAGGCGCCAAGAACATCGAGAACGCCAAGATCTTCATGAACTGGCTGATGAAGCCGGAGAACATGGCCATTCAATCTGATTTCGCCAAGTATGCGAACCCGATCGCCGGGTCCGATAAGCATATGGGCAAAGATATGGCCAACTCTCCTGAAGTGAGTGTTCCTTCCGTGCCTGTGAAGTTCGGCAAGAGCTGCGGACCGAAATATGTGAAGGCTATCGACAGAATCTGGACGAAACTGCTCCAGTAGTCTGATCCTGACGCGGGCGCATCGAAAGGTGCGCCCGTTGTCCGCTTGCGCGAGGGATGCGAGGCCATGGCCGATCTGGATTTGTGCTATATGCCGGCGAGCCTGGCTTTGGAACTGTTCCGGTCGCGCAAGCTCTCTCCGGTAGAGATTCTTCAAGCACAAATCGCACGCGCTGAGGCCGTCGAGTCGCAGATCAATGCCTTTGCGGATACTTATTTTGACGAGGCACTTGAGGCGGCCCGTGCGTCCGAAGCGCGCTATACATCACGCTCGGGGCCGGCCGGTCCGCTGGATGGGTTGACCTGTGTCATCAAGGATGAAATTCGGCTGAAGGGCCGGCGAACCACCAGTGGATCCTTGATCTTCAAAGATCATGTTGATGAACAAACGGACGTCTTTGCCGAGCGCCTTATGGAAGCAGGCGTTATCATCCACGCGCGCACCACCACGCCTGAGTTCTGCCTGCTGGGCACGTGCCAGTCAAAGATGTGGGGTATTACGCGCAATCCTCACAGTCTGGACCACACACCCGGCGGATCATCCGGTGGTACCGCCGCTGCACTCGCTGCGGGAACAACCACATTGGGCACGGGAACAGATATCGGGGGCTCCGTTCGGATTCCTGCCGCGTGCTGTGGCATTGTCGGGCTGAAGGCGGCCTATGGGCGGATCCCGGAAACCCCGGTGATGAACCTGGATTTCTACTCCCATTCCGGCCCCATGACCCGGACCGTGAGCGATTGCCTTGCCATGTTCAATGTGTCGGCCGGCCAAAGCCCCAGGGACATTGCGTCTCTGCCGGGCGCCATGCGCATTGTGGACACGCCAGGCGAAGTGCGCGGGCGAAAGATCGCCTGGTCCGTTGATCTGGGGTACTTCCAGCTCGACGATGCTGTGCGCCAGAACACCTTGCGGGTGGTTGAACAGCTGCGCGACCTTGGCGCGGAGATGGAAGAGATCCAATTTCCCTGGGATGAGAGCTGCCAGGAGGCGGCGCAGTGTTATCTGGCCATGCTGTGGGGTCAACACATCAAGCGGCTTGTCCCAGAGCACGGCGACCTGATGACCGACTATGCTTTGGAGACCGTTCGGGATGCTGAACGGTTCACCATGGAGGATTTCCTTCAGTCCCTTGCTAAGGCGGTGGACGTTTACAACGTGTTCGGAGCCCAGATGGAAGGCTATGACGCCATGATCTGTCCCACCAATGCGGTGCCGGCCGTCGCAGCCGATCATGATTCCTGGAACAAGAACTTCAGGATCAACGATGTGGTGGTCGATGGAGAATATGGTTGGGTCATGACCCATCCGTTCAATATGTTGAGCCGATGTCCGGTAATGTCTGTACCTTCTGGAACAGCTGAAAACAATGTGCCCACGGGCGTACAAATTGTGGGCGCCGCATACGACGAGCCCGCCGTGTTCAACATTGCGGCAGCGCTTGAGCCGGCATTTGGGTTTCAGCGGCCATCCCTTTGAGGCGAGAAGATGAGAATTATCTACAGTGAAGACCACCGCAAACACTTCCCGAAGGGTGAGCTCTACGGCGGTGAGTTGGTGCGTCCGTTCGAATGTCCGGAGCGCTGGGAACACATTGTTGACCGCTTGAAACTATGCGGGTTTGATGACTTTGCTGCGCCGGATCCCTTGGATTGGGCGCCCGTGCGCAAGGTTCATACCGGCCCTTACTTGGAGTTCCTGCGGAACGCCTGGGCGCTTTGGGATGCGGAGGGCTTTAACGGCGAAGCCTTGCCCACCGTCATCCCCGCCCGCCGCATGCAGCAGCGTGAGCCCACGCACATTGATGGCAAGCTCGGCTACTATTGCATGGCCATCGAAACAGCGATCACCGCAGGCACATTCGAAGCAGCAGAAGCCAGCGCGGCCATTGCTCAAACCGGCCAGAAGCTGATTTCAGGGGGCGCCAACACGGCGTTCTCCCTGTGTCGCCCGCCGGGCCACCACGCCGCAAGTGATCTCTATGGCGGCTACTGCTTCCTCAACAATGCCGCCATCGCGGCACAGGGTTATCTGGATGCAGGCGCAGAACGCGTTGCCATTCTCGATCCGGACTTCCACCACGGCAACGGTACCCAAGACATTTTCTATGAGCGAGACGATGTTCTGTTTGTCTCCCTCCATGGGGACCCCATGGACGCTTTCCCACATTTCCTGGGCTTTGCGGATGAAACCGGCGCAGGGGCAGGAGAGGGCTTCAACCTCAACTTTCCAATGCCGCCCGGAACGCCTTATTCCATGTGGGGAGATGCGCTGAACCAGGGATTGGAACGGATCCGAAACTATAGCCCGGATGTGCTGATCATCTCCCTGGGCGTGGACACTTTCGAGAACGACCCAATCAGCTTCTTCAAGCTGAAATCGGAGGACTTTACCGACTACGGCGTCCGCATCGCGGGGCTCGGTTTGCCCACGCACTTCGTCATGGAAGGCGGCTATGCGGTGGCGGAGATCGGGATCAACACGGTGAACGTGCTCCAGGGCTATTTGGGAGCGTGAATGGTGGCCCGCGATCCGCACTATGATATTCTCTTTGAGCCGGTGAAGATCGGCCCCGTCACCGCCAAGGCGCCGAGTGAAGACAAGGGAGAGTTCTTATGGCTGAAGTAACCATTGGTGTCACGCAGATGGCCTGTTCCGATGACCGGACGGCAAATCACGACAAGGCTGAGGAGCTGGTGCGCAAGGCAGCGGGCCAAGG
Source organism: Pseudomonadota bacterium (assembly GCA_039180225.1). Lineage (GTDB taxonomy): Bacteria > Pseudomonadota > Alphaproteobacteria > Rhizobiales > CAJQND01 > JAAEUE01. The sequence goes on along the minus strand of JBCDDQ010000235.1, from coordinate 65 downwards.
GGCCAATGTGGTCTTGGTGCAAGAGCTGTTTGAAGGGCACTACTTTTGCCAGGTGGAAACACCGG
>JBCDDQ010000234.1:0-7854 GCA_039180225.1 Pseudomonadota bacterium | reverse complement strand
GGTCAAGCGATTCCATATGCCAAAGAACTGCTTGACCGGGTTTTCGCGTTTGCTGACGAGGCGCGGGTCGCGCCTTGGTCTGGCCGACCACAAGCGGCCCGCAACGACGCTCAGCGGGCGCGAAAACCCGGCCTTCGGTGGGCCAAATCAGCCCATCTCCGGCGTTGCGAAGCTCGTCCGATGCACCACATCGCACTGCGCTTCGCGCCTTGGATATGGGCCGATTTGACTCCATCAAGCGTTTCCATATGCCAAAGAACTGCTCTAGGCTGGCTCGATCGCCTTGGTGAACAGATGCCAGGTGGCATGGCCCAGAATGGGCAAGATGATGATCAGTCCGAGGAACGCCGGCAAGAGAGCAATGATCGCAAGAGCTGTGACGACAATCCCCCAGCCGATCATGGACACCGGATTCTTGAACACGGTCTTGAAGCTGGTGATCATGGCGGAAACGAAGTCAATGTCGCGATCAAGCAATAAGGGCATGGCGACCACCGTGGAGGAGAACAGCACGAAGGCCAAGAAGGCGCCCACCAGGGTTCCCGCGAAAAGGAAACCCAGGCCTTCGCCCGTGGTGGTGACGAGGGTCAGGAAGTCACCAATGCTGGAGAACGTCTTGAACCCGAAGAACAGAGCCAGCAGCAGCCTGACCTGATAAATCCATATCCAGAAGATGAACAGGACCACAAAGGCCATCCAGCCCAGCTGACGATCCTTCTGGCGAAACACCACAAGCAAGATCTTACTCCAGTTGAGCAGTTCGCCCCTGGCGAGCGTGCGGCTGACTTCATAAAGACCAACCGCAACGAATGGACCGATCAGGGGAAACCCGATCGCCACGGGAATGATCATCCAGGAATTGTCAAAAACAGTGAGGGCAGCCAGAATAAACAGACCGCCCACAGCATAAAACCCGCCAAAAAACAGACCGAACAACGGTGCACGCAAAAAATCCACTGCACCTGCGCGCAGGGCCGTCCTCACGTCGTCGAGAGAAACTGACCGGATTTCCGGCATCTTCGGCGGCTGATAGGGTTCTGGCACGTTTTGTTCGGTCATGGCGTTCCCCTCCGATGTCTTTGTATAAAGTGATCAAGGGTTGTCTCACTTTGTACAATCCGCTTTGATCTAGATTAAAGACAAGCATTAGGTTTTTTCATCTGAACAGCGCTTCCGGTGTGCAGATCCGCTCTGCTAGTGTCGCGCGTCGTGGTGGGCTAAGGGTAAGGCGGATGGCAACTGTTCCCCCCGGATTTGGAGTTTTTGGCGACCTGTTCTCCACGCCACAGATGCGCGCAGCGTTCAGCGAAGAGGCTTGGTTTGCCCGCATGGTGGAGGTGGAAGGGGCTCTGGCGCGGGCGGAAGGGGCCGCGGGGGTTGTGCCTGCGCAGGCGGCTGAAGCCATTTCTGAGGTTTGTGCGTCGTTCGAGCCGGACAGGGCGGGTCTTAAGTCCGCAACCGAACGGGTGGGCTATCCGGTGCTTCCCCTCGTGCGCCAGATTGCGGCCGCTTCGGGAACGTCGGGCGGTTATGTGCATTGGGGCGCCACCACTCAGGACATTATGGACACCGGCCTCGTGCTCCAGGTGCGTGCGGGACTTGACCTGATCGACGCTGATCTTTCGCGCCTGATGAAAGCTCTGATTGCCTCTGCGCGCGAACACCGCGATGTCCCCATGGCTGGACGCACACACCTTCAGCACGCCTTGCCCATTACCTTCGGCCTTAAATGTGCAGGTTGGCTCGCGCCGCTTACGCGCACGCTTGAGCGCCTGAGGGACTGCCGGGCCCGAGTGCTTCACCTGCAGTTTGTGGGCGCGGTGGGCACGCTCGCCTCTCTAGGCGAGAAGGGCCAAGAGGTTCGCAAAGCGTTGGGGGCCGAGCTCGATCTTCATGTGCCGGCTGTGGGTTGGCACACAGCCAGGGACGGTTTGGGGGAAGCGGCGTGCGCGCTTGGTCTGCTCACCGGTGCGTTGGGCAAAATTGCGACCGATATCGTTCTCCTGATGCAGTCAGAGGTGGGGGAGGTCTTTGAACCCTTTGCCCCGGTCCGCGGCGGCTCGTCCACCATGCCACAAAAGCGTAATCCGGTCGCTTCGGAATACGTTATTGCAGCCCAGCGCAACGTCCAGGCGTTGGTGCCTGTCATGTTGGGGGCAGGGGTAGCAGATCACGAACGCGGCACGGGCCCCTGGCATGGGGAATGGACAGCATTGCCTCAGATTTTCTTGCTGAGCGCGGGCGCCGTGGCGCGCACGGCAGAGATCGTGGAAGGCATGGAGGTGGATACCGACCGAATGGCGGCAAACCTGCAAATGAGCCGTGGCTTGATTATGGCGGAGCCGGTCATGATGGCCCTGGCCGATGCGCTTGGGCGCCAGGAGGCGCATGATGTGGTGGAAGAGCATTGCCGCGCAGCGATCGAGGGGGACAAAAGCTTGGGCGAAGTGCTAAAGGCATCCGGCGCCATCACAGCGCATCTGGATGTCGGCGAGATTGATGCTTTGCTGGATCCACAAAACTACACGGGCTCAGCCGGAGCGTTCACCGATGGGGCCATTGAAGAAGCAGAAAAGCTCTTGGGAGAAAAGCAAACATGACCATCGTTCAGGCCAATGGAATTGACATTTACACCCGGTGGGACGGGCCTGAGGGCGCGCCGGTTCTGTTGCTCTCCAACTCGCTGGGCACCCGCCTTGAAATGTGGGACGACCAGATGGCCGCACTTACCGCTCACTTCCGGGTGTTGCGGTATGACAGCCGGGGTCATGGACGGTCCTCTGCGCCAGACCGCGACTACACCATTGATGAGCTGGGCCATGATGCCGTGGCTCTTCTGGATGCGCTTGATATTGAGCGGGTGTGGTATTGCGGCCTTTCCAAGGGCGGCATGGTGGGCCAGTGGCTGGGGTGCAACGCGGCCGACCGGGTGGAGAAGCTGGTGCTTTCAAACACCGCTGCGCATCTGGGTCCGCGCGATTTATGGGACGACCGGGTGCGGATTTCCCGCGAGCAGGGCATGGAGCCCTTGGTGGACGTGATCTTGCAGCGCTGGTTCACAGAAGCCTTCCGCGCGTCGTCGCCGGACCGGGTGGAAAAGGTGAAGGCTCAGGTGCTGGCAACGCCTGGCCACGGTTATGGGGCCTGTTCGGCCGCAATCCGTGACATGGATCAGCGCGAGGCCATCAAATCCATCAGCACACCCACACTGGTGATTGCCGGTGCCGAAGACCCTGCAACCACGCCGGAAGCCGGCAAATTGATCGCGGATTCCATCACGGGCGCCAAGCTTGAGATCATTCCCGAAGCGGCGCATCTGGCCAATATTGAGCAGACCGCGCTCTACAATGATGCTCTGGTCTCCTTCCTCACCTCTTAACATTCTGAATCAACTGGTTCAGATTTTGATTCAACTGCAGACATCTCAACAAAAGGACCTAACATATGGATAATCTTGACGAAAAAGGCATGGCGGCGCGTAAGGAAGTGTTGGGCGCCGACTATGTGGATGCCTCGGTGAACAACGCCGATGAGTTTATGATGGCGTTTCAGGAGCTCACCACGAACCATTGCTGGGGGGCCTGCTGGGTGCGCGAGGGCCTCAGCCGGCGTGACCGGAGCTTGATCAACGTGGCCATGCTCGCCGCTTTGGGCAAAACCGATGAGCTGAAGCTTCATGTGAAGGGCGCGATCAACAACGGCCTGACGCCTGAAGAGATCCGTGAGGCGCTGTTCCAAGTGGGGATCTATGCAGGCGTGCCGGCGTCGCTCTCCGGCTTTAAGGCCGCTCATGCCACCTTGAAAGATCTGGGCGAGATCTAATGGAAAGCGCGCTGCATGATGCAGGGCGCCGTTTCCTCGCTCTGTTGCGCGACGACATTGCCGGCGAGGCACCGAGCCATCCCGGCATTGCGTCGGGGCTTGCGCGGCTCGATGAGGTGATGGCGCTGGACAGCTTCCAAGCCAAAGCTCTGGAGGCCCATCACACGGTGGGGTGCAAGTGGGTTGATGCCGGCCAGGATGTTCTTGCGCAAACCCGGCCAGAGCTTGCCGAACTTATCGGCGCGCTTAAGGGCGGTCTTGCCTGGCAGGCCAATGGGGTCTATCCGGAAGAGAAGTTCCCGGAAGGCTACTTTGATGACTGGGCGTTCACTCAGGTCATTGGCCGGGGCGGATTGTTCACTGCCGATGATCTGATGCTCGGCATGTTCGCCATGGGCCCTAACCTGTTCTACCCCAAGCACAACCATGCTGCGCCTGAACTCTACTACCAACTCACCGGTACCCACAAATGGCAGAGAGGAGATGGGCCATGGACCAGCAGCGGATCGCCCGCCATGATTTGGCACGATGCGTACGAGGTTCACGCCACTGAGACTTTGGATGTGCCGTTTCTGTCGATCTGGATGTGGAGCAAGGACGTCTACAACTGGCCCGTGCTCGTGTGATCAGTCGTCCTTGATCAGAAAGTCATCGGCGGTGAGCTCGGTGGGCTTGCCGCCGGCTTTCACCGCTTCTCGCTCTTCCAAATAGTCTTCCGTACGGATCACCCGAGGTTGGCCGCCACCCAGGGCAAACGGGTCGTTGGCCGATGTGGCCTGTTGAATGATCCGGCAGTCGTCGCACATTTGGATGAGGCTTTGGGAATCGGCATCTATGAACATTTCATGCTTGCCGGCCAACTGCTCAACGATGCGTTCAATGGTGCTCTTGGTGCCAAAGGGTTTGCCGCACTTGATACACTCGAAAGGTTCCTCCTCATTGAGGATGCTGGGCGACAGGGCCTCCGGTGAAAAGGAGTAACGCGGCTCCAATGTGATGACGCTTTCCGGGCACGTGGTGCGGCAGAGGCCGCATTGCACGCAGGCCTGCTCCACAAAGCGGACGGATGGTTTGTCTGCATTGTCGGACAGCGCCCCGGCGGGACAGGCCGATACACAGCTGAGGCAGAGGGTGCAGCCCTCCGTGTTCACCGAGATGCGCCCATACGGCGATCCTGCGGGCAGCGAGATGATCTCCTGAGGCGAGGGGGCTTCGCTGTTGAGCGCGGCCAGGGCGGTGCGCGCGGTTTCCCGCTTGCCGCTCAGGGCGGTAAAACTGTGCGCCTTAAGCGCGGCAGGCTGCGTGCCCTCCCACAGAGCCGCCTCAGCGGCGTCGGGGTCCGCGTCCGCGATCATGTGGAGCCGGCCTTCCGTTTCGTAGCCCATTCCGCCGAGCAGTGCGCTCATGAGCTCCATTTGGCTTTGAAGGCCTGAAACTTCATCCAGTTTCTTTGGATCTGCCAGGAAGGTGATGTTGTTGGCGCCCGAGGCGAACGCCACGGCCATCCAGTCATGGCCGATTTGGGTCACTTCGTTGACCGTTACCGGAATCGTGCCGGCGGGCAGTCCGCGGCCGAAGCGGGAAATGGCGCCAATCAGATCAGCCCCATGACGTTCATCGTGCACGAGAAGCGAAGGCGCTGTGCCGTCGGCGCATAGGTAGGTGTCCAGCAAGGTTTGCACCCGCAAGGTCAGGTCATCGCGTGCCGGCATCATATAGGAGACAGCACCAGTGGGGCACACGGACGAGCAGGCACCGCAGCCGCCGCAGACGGCATGATCGATGGCCACGTGGTCTCCATCCGATGAAATGGCAGACGCAGGGCAAATGTCGAGACAGTTGCTGCAGCCTAGTTGCGTGCTGCGCGAATGGGCGCAGATGTCCGCATCGTAGTGCACATAGAGCGGCTTCTCAAATTCACCGGCGAGATCGGAAATCTCGAACATGGCCTCAGCCAGACCCAGCGGGTTTGCCGGGTCTATCCGGAAATAGCCGTCGCGCTTTTCATGTGCGGGGAAAAGGGCATCTTCTCCAGACAAATCCAGGATCACGCTGCAGGTGCTGGACGCCCCGTCGCGCGGCATGACGAAGCCGAGCTCAGAGCGCGAAGAGGGCATGGCCGGCGCGTACCCGTTCACCACGATCTCGAAGGCGCCGAAGTGCCCTGCTGCACCGGCGATCTTGCCACGGTATATGGGAACATCAACCACACTGGGCGGGATCAGGTCGTTGGCGTCGGTAAGCATCAAGGAGACGTTCAGTCGGGTGTTCAGCTTTCGGGCCACGTCCAAAGCCTGCTGACCGGCGCCATAGACCAGACAGAGTCCATCAGAGACCAATGGCATGGATCCCGGTGCCTTGGTGTCCAGGCCCGCTTCGGCCAGAAGGGCTGCAATTTTGGGGGCGGTCCTGGCCTTGTCAGCGGTCCAGCCGGCCCGCTCGCGAATGTTCGTGAACGCCACGGCATCGGATTTCCCGGCCTCTTCTGCCAGCTCGCGAAAGAGAGGGGCTTCTTGGGTGCAGGCCACCAAGAGCGGCTCCCCGGTGTTCAGAGCATCGGCAAATTTGTTCACCTCAGTGCGGCACAGGTTGGTGCAAACGTTGGGCACATCGCTGAGCTCAAGTCCGCTGGCAATGGCCTTCGCATCGAGCTTCATAGTGCGTTCACAGTCGCACAGCATCAGGGTTTTGGCCACCTGGTTCATGTCTCTCAGCTCCTCATCACTGCCCTGGTTGTGTTGGCCTTCTTAGATCGCGCACGGCCAAAACAAACAAGGCTCAATTTCGCATTGCGGTTTGACGGCATGCGCCATTCCAGCGTTTAGTTCGCCGCAGATCGGACTATATAATGCAAAAAGACGATAGCCTAAAGCTCGGCATTCTTTTGGAGAAGCGTGATAGTGACCATCCCTGGCTCGACCACGAGTGGGTGTTTGTGGGCGTGCTTCCAGGCGCTGCCGAGATCGACGGCATGCGGATCATCCGCCAGGTGCCGGGATCTGTGCACTATCACGCGGCAACATTGGAGCTGGAACTGCACCGGGCGGAAGCGGAAGCTTACCAGTACAATCTCACCTCTCCTGAGCCCTCGGTCTTTGTTGTCTTGCGGGAGAATGAGGAGGAAGATGAGGACCTGCCGATCCTGGCTGAGCTGGTGACCGTAAGCCCCTATGAGGCGCAGGATTACATGGACAGTTCCGAAGAACTCGTGGAACGCATTTTGATGCCCGACAATATCAAAGCCTGGGTGAGCGCGTTCGTGGAGGCGCATTACACGGAAGAACCCTTCAAAAAGCGCAAGCGCGACAAGGTGCGCCCTGAAGAGTATAAGTTTGGCCAGGAACCACTGGTGGAGCTCAGGAAGCGCATGGGGCGCGAAGGTGACGATGTCAACTGACCGTTCAAACCACGACGATGGCTTGTTGTCCCGCTGGGCCAAACGCAAGCAGGCTGTGCGCGCGGCCGAAGACCTTGAAGAGAGCGAGGCAGAAGCGAAGGTTGAGGCGGAAGCGGAACCTGAAACGGAAGAGGAGGCCATGGCGCTTCTGGCCGAGCGCGACCCCGAACTGGCCGAAGAGATCTCATCGCTCGATTTGGACAATCTGGCCTACGAAGACGATTTCACCGTGTTCATGCAGAACAAGGTGCCGGACATCATCCGCCGCAAAGCGCTCTCCAAGCTATGGCTCAGCCATCCGCTGTTGGCCAATTTGGATGGCCTTAATGAGTATGATGAGGACTATACCCAGGCGGCCGATGCTGCGGAGATGGTGCGCAAAGCGTTTGAAGCTGCACGATTGCGCGAAGAGGAGGCGGCAAAGAAGAAGGCAAGAGAGGCATTGGCGGCAAACGAGGTGCCTGCTGAGCCAAATGATGAACCGGAGCGCGCTGATGCGGATGATCTGGTCGAAGACGATGACGGGGACCTGGAGGCTTAAGGGCGCAGGTCTGGTGTGCCTGTGCGTCCTGGCCTTGAGCATGCCGGTGGCCGGCCAGGGAACGCAAGACGCGCTTGCCAAGATGGTGCGGGCG
>JBCDDQ010000233.1:0-7862 GCA_039180225.1 Pseudomonadota bacterium | reverse complement strand
CGGAGCCAGTTGCGCCGCAGCCCATGGTGGAGATGCCCGCTCCGGCACCGGTCGACCCGGAGCCAGTCGCCCCAGAATCCCCATCGCCGGTCTCTTTCGTTGCGGAGCCGGAGCCAGTTGCGCCGCAGCCCATGGTGGAGATGCCCGCTCCGGCACCTGTCGATCCGGAACCCGCGGCTCCCGAAGCCTCATCGCCGGTCTCTTTCGTTGCTGAGCCGGAGGCAATGGCGCCGCATCCGACGGTGGAGATGCCAGCTCCGCCATCCACCACACCGGAGCCCGCGGCTCCCGAATCCCCATCGCCGGTCTCTTTCGTTGCTGAGCCAGAGCCAGCACCGCAGCCCATGGTGGAGATGCCAACTCCGGCACCCACGGCCTCAGAAGCCGTGGCCCCCGAAGCGCCATCACCGGCACTTGTCGCATCGCGGCCTATGGTGGAGATGCCGGCTCCGGCTCCCGCTTCAACGGGCCTGGCGCCCGATATCCCATCAGCTGTGTCCGTTACACCTGAGCGGCACTCTGCGGACACGGCGCTTCCTGAAGGTATGCAGGCTCTGGCCTCTGCGCCACCTGCGGCCAATGTGGAGCCGCCCGTGGCAGACGTGCCGGCGCCCTTGCCAGAACCTACCGTGCCCACATTGGCTCCCGATGTGCCACCGGCCGTTTCGTTTGCACCCCAGGCGGAACCGGCTGAGCCGGCACCCGCACCGGTTGAGGCCGTGCCTGAGCCGATCACCCCTGAGGCTGCCTTTCCTCCGCTGGCGCCGGATGTGCGGGTCGGAGCACCGGCTGACGGCCCGACTGCAGAGTTCGTACCCAGTGCCCCCCAAACCAGTGCTCCTGCCGCGCCGTCGCGCCCATTGGTGGCGATGCCGCCCAAGCCCGAAAACGGCGGATTTGCCAGCAGCTCGGAGCCGCAAGGCCTGACCCATCCCAGCGACGAGGAAGCTATCCTGTCCTCAGCTGCGCCCGTCAGTGCCTCCGCACCAGCTGGCTTCTCGGAGGAAGCGCTCCCAGAGCCGGTGCCGCACGCGCCCACTCCGGACGATCTTCCCGATGTGCCTGCGGCCGTGATCAACGCTTCTGTGGCTGCGTTGACCAAAGCGTTCACGCCGCAAGATGGCAGCCGGCCGCCGGCAGCGATGCAGGACGAAACCGAGCGCCTGCCAGACCCGCCCGAGACGGCCGTTCCGCCCCTGCTGACGCCGCCCCAGGAGGAAGAAACGGCAAACGCCGCCACGCCGACAGCGGCCTCGCACGCGTTACAGCCCCAGCCTCTGCCTCAAGCTGCTCCTGAATTTGAGCCGGCCTCTCCAGCGCCGACCGTAGCCGCACCGTTGGTGCAGGACGTGCCCGCGCAGGTGAGCGCGCCGGCGGTCCCGGCCGAACAGGTGGTTCCAGTCGAGCCGGTGATCCCAGCGGAACCGGTGGTCCCGGCCGAACCGGTGGTCCCGGCCGAACCGGTGGTCCCGGCCGAACCAGTGGTCCAAGCCCCTGTTGCCGAGCCTCAGGCGCAGCCGGCACCCAAACCCGCACCCGCTCCGGCCACGCCCGAGGCAGCAGAGCCCCAAGTTCCTCAAGCGGAGATCCCTCAACCCGAAGCAACTGTCTTGGAAGCGCCGGTCGAACATGACATGGGCGTGCTTGAAGAGACCGAAGCCCCGGCCGGGCTCCTGGATGAAGAAAAAGCCCAGCGTTCTGCGGAAATCGTCCGCGAGCTTCTCGATCTCATGGCCGCCCCCTCAGGCAACGTTCAGCCCCAGGAGCGCGCGCTGGCCGCCGATACCCTGCACAGAATGCTGACCAAGATACCCGACTCCTCCAAACTGGAGCTGGCCGAACGCATTGCCATTATGGATGACCCACCGGCCATGATCGTCTCGCGCTTGGTCCTGGACAAGAACCTGGATGTTGCCGGTCTGTTGATCGAGAAGGGTTCCGTGGTGAGCGACCAGGACCTCTATACCCTGGTGGACAGCAACGACATTGAAAAGTGCATCCTGATTGCCCGGCGCCGGCTCGTCTCCCCGGGGGTTGCCAACGCGCTGGTGGACAAGAACGAGCCGCGCATCCTGCTGGCCCTGGTGCGCAACCCCGAAGCCAGCCTGTCACCCTCGATCCTGCAGCGCCTCACCGACCTGGCGCGCACCCAGCCCGACTTGCAGGCACCGCTCGTCACCCGCCCGGATATGACACCGCAGGTGGCGTTTGATCTCTTCTGGGCCTTGCCCACGGAATTGAGGCGCTATGTGTTCTCACGCTTCCTCACAGATTCCGGCATGCTGGAGCGCATCTTGCGCGTGACCATTGCCGCTGAAGAGGGCGACTTGGGTGATGATGTTTGGAGCGGGCAGAACTTCCCGCCCGATGAGCAAACTGCCGAAGCGGCCAGCCTGATTGAACAGGGCAAGACCGACGAAGCCACAAAGCTGCTCGCCCAACTTGGCCGGGTGAGCCAGAACAATGCCAACCGGATCATTGTAGACCCCAGCGGTGAACCGCTCACCATTATCTTCAAGGCTCTGGGCATCTCGAGGGCCGATTTCGCCGACACCTTGGCGCGCTGGCGCGCCTCACCGGCTGCCGTCTTGCGCGCCGACCGGGACATTGAAGAGCTGAAGACCCTGTTTGATGTTCTGTCCTACAACAAAGCGCGGGTGGTGCTGACCTATTGGGATTGGCTGGCACGAAAATCCGGCACATCCGCCGAACATGATGGTGCGGTCCCGGCTTAGACACTTGTTTGAGGAAGACGCATGACGCTTCGCAGTCTGATCACCGCCATTGCCGTAGTTTGTCTGTTTGTGGGCGTGGCCGGATACAGTCTTTTGTCCGCAAATACCGCCCCTGTGGTCAACGTGCTGGGCGCTCCTAGCGTTCACTCCAAGGGCAAAGACCTTCCCGGTTTGGCTGTGAACCTGACCTTTTCTCAAGATGGCAGCCGCCTCGTTGTCTGGCAGAAGGATGGCACCATTCTGTCCTGGGATCTCAGCACCGGCCGGGCAAAGCCTTTGGGGCGCTCCGACACCGTTTTTGCCGCGTGTGGGGCCAAAGACCTGATGTTAAAGGCAACAGACGGCGGTGTGCTCTCCGTGGAAACCTTGGCAGGCAAAGTGGTCACCCGGCTGGAACTGGGCCAACTGGAGCATGTGGCGTGGTCTAAAGACTGTTCCAAGTTCGCGCTGGCGCCCAAGGACAAGAGCCAGGTGGAGCTTTGGGATGGCCGCCAGCTCTTCCATCTGGCCACAACACCCACCTCCATGCCCGTGCGCGGCGGCCTCAGCCTGTCGGCGGATGGCGGCGAACTGGCTGTGGTCGTGGGCGAAAAGTCCGCCGCAATGGGTCATAGAACGGTGATCGAGGTGTTCTCGCACCAGGAGGATGGAAAACTCGCCCGCCGCGCGCTCTACAGCGCCGCCAACAGCGCTCTGGGCCTTTGGAAAATGGTGTTCAACCCGCGCGCGCCGTATCTTTATGTTGGCTCTCAGATTGCTGAAAAGTCGGAGCTGCGCAGCTTTGAAACCTCAACCGGCAGCGAAACTTGGCACCAATCCGGCGGTCAGGCCCATGGGGTGAGAGCCCTTGCGGTCAGTCCGGATGGGACCCAACTGATCAGCGGCGACGACCAGGGTCTCCTCCACATCAGAAATGCTGCCACAGGAGAGCGGCTGGCCAGCTACAAGACCGGACTGGTTGCACAGTCCGTGGCGTTTTCAAACGACGGACGCAAACTGGCGGTTGCGCTTTGGGACGGAACAATCGCAATTTTAGACGTTTACGGGCATTTGAACGCCGGCACCTAGTGCGGTGCGCGGACCTCACAGTTGGCGGGTCAAATCAAGCGATTTTTTTAAAATATTTTTTCCCCTGTGAACATTGGGGATAGTGCTCATAACTCGCCATCAGCACAAAATTGCCCCAAACTGGTTATCGCGTGAATCGCGCCGTGTGTTATCAGGGGCCATGGACCCTGCACTGAACATCGCCCCAGAGGCGGCCAACGATGACGACGAAGCCTACCGCGTTGCCCCGAGCAACCTGGAAGCGGAACAGGCTCTGTTGGGCGCTATTCTGGTCAATAACGAGGCCTGCGACCGGGTCACTGGCTTCCTTTTGCCCGATCACTTCCATGAGCCCGTTCACGCCCGTATTTTCGAGACCGCCTCAACTCTGATCCGCGCCGGTAAACTGGCGTCGCCGGTCACCTTGAAGACCTATTTTGAAAGCGACGCCACCCTGGCGGAGATTGGCGGCACCGCCTATCTGGCACGCCTGGCGGCGGCGGCCACAACCATCATCAATGCGGAAGAATATGGCCGCACAATCTATGAGTTGGCCCAGCGCCGCCAGCTCATCGATATCGGCACAGACATTGTCAACGATGCTTATGAAGCGAATGTGGAGTTTTCCTCGCGCGATCTGATTGAGCGCGCCGAGCAGGAACTCTACGACCTGGCCGAGACGGGCAAATATGGTCAAGGCTTCCAGAAATTCCAGACCGCGCTCACCGGCGCCATCGATATGGCGGCCAATGCCTATGAGCGCGATGGGGGCCTGTCGGGCATCTCGTGTGGTCTTACCGATATTGATGAGAAGCTGGGCGGCCTGCAGCCGTCTGACCTCATCATCCTGGCGGGCCGGCCGGCCATGGGCAAAACCTCGCTGGCCACCAATATCGCCTATCAGGTGGCCAAAGCCTATCGCTCCGAACACCAGTCGGACGGCACTATGAAGGTGCTCGATGGCGGTGTGGTTGCCTTCTACTCTCTGGAGATGTCCTCAGAGCAGCTGGCCACCAGGATCTTGTCCGAACAGTCTGAGATCTCCTCAGAGAAGATCCGCCGCGGCAAGATCACCGAAACGGAGTTCCAGCGCCTGGTTGCGGTGAGCCAGGAGATGTCCACCCTGCCGCTCTATATCGATGATACCGGAGGCATGACCATCTCCCAGATCGCTGCGCGCGCCCGGCGCCTGAAGCGCCAGCGCGGCCTGGGTCTTATCGTGCTGGACTATATCCAGTTGGTGAGCGGATCCTCGCGCAAGGCGGCCGAGGGCAGGGTGCAGGAGGTGACCGAAATCACCACCGGCCTCAAAGCCCTGGCCAAAGAGCTGAACGTTCCGATCATCGCCCTGTCCCAGCTTTCGCGTCAGGTGGAGGCGCGCGACGACAAGCGTCCGCAGCTGGCAGACCTTCGCGAATCCGGCTCCATCGAGCAGGATGCCGACGTGGTGACCTTCGTGTTCCGCGAGGAGTATTACCTGCAGCGCCAGGAACCACGCGCCGGCACGCCGGAGCATTTCGACTGGCAGGCCGAGATGGAGAATGTGACGGGCACGGCTGAGCTGATCATCGGCAAGCAGCGCCACGGTCCGACAGGCACGGTGAAGCTGCAGTTTGAAGCCAACCTGACGCGCTTTTCAAACTTCATCGCTGACGATCATCTGCCGGAAATCTACGAGTAACCCGCATTGAACGGCTCTCAGCAATGCCGCTCAAGCGCTTGAATCGACTCATCTTCGCGCTGTTGTTCACCCAGAAGATGAAGAGAACCACCGGTTCACAGTGACGCAATTTCGCCCATGGCATTGCGGCGCACAATGTGCTTGGTTTGCGGCTGGGGACGAACTGTTGAGTGAGACGTGAAGGCGCCGGCCTGCTGCGATCATGACGTTGATGGATAAACCTGTTGGGGCCGCCTTGCATGAAGAGGGACGGCCGGCCTTTCCGGGCGCCGAGCTGCACATTGACCTGGCAGCGCTCGCCGACAATTACCGCATGTTCGCCGCCGCGGCCGCGCCCAGCGACTGCGCTGGCGCTATCAAGGGGGATGCCTATGGCCTCGGCCTTGCGCCGGTGGCCAAGTGCCTGTGGGCCGCCGGCTGCCGGATCTACTTCGTGGCGCTGACCCAGGAAGGGCTTGACCTGCGCGCGCTTCTGCCCGACGCGGTGATCTACGTGTTGAACGGCCTCTTCCCCGGCGCGGCCGAAACCGTCAGCGCTGCCGGACTGCGCCCGGTGCTCTCAAGCCTGGAGGAGGTGGACGAGTGGGCCGCCTGGTGTTCCCAGAAGGGCGCGCGCCTGCCGGCCGCCCTGCATGTGGAAAGCGGCATCAACCGGTTGGGTCTCACTGCGGCTAATGTGGAAACGCTGGCGGGACGCACCGAGGCGCTGGCGGCGTTTGAATTGACCCTGGTGATGTCGCATCTGTCCTCAGCCGATGACCCGGAGGCGCCGGCGAACCAGACTCAGATTGAACGCTTCGATCACTTGCGTTCGCTTCTGCCGGAGGCGCCGGCCAGCCTGGCCAACTCGCCGGGCAGCCTCAACGGGCCCGAGTACCGCTATGACCTGGTGCGGGTGGGGATCGGGCTTTATGGGGGCGAGCCTTTTGCATCGCGCCCCGGCCGGGTTAAACCGGTGGTGCGGCTGATCTCGCATCTGGCGCAGGTGCGAGAACTTGCGACCGGCGAAAGCGTCGGCTATCGGGGCACGTGGAGCGCAAGCCGCCCCAGCAGGATCGCGATTATTCCCATAGGCTACAAAGATGGCTATCCCCGGTGTTTGTCGTCAGATCCTGAAAAGCCCGATGCCTGGGTCTCAATCGCCGGCCAGCGGGCACCTGTGGTGGGGCGGGTCTCCATGGACATGATCACGGTGGATGTGACGGACCTGGCCGACGGTGTGGCCGTTCGGGGGGCTGAAGTGGAGATCTTCGGCACCAACCCCACGGTGGATGAATTGGCAGCCCGGGCGGGGACGATTTCCTATGAGATATTTACCGGTTTAGGTTCCCGCTTCGCTCGCGTATATTCGCTGAACGAATCTCTCTAGAGGTCACCTGTGGACAGTCTTGCCCGTTTGAACATCTTCGCAACCATCGGCCGATTTGTTCTTGCCCTGTGCACAGAAGTCGGCCGGATTGCTATCTTCACCAAGAACAGCGTGTGGCATTGCTTCGCGCCGCCGATCTACTTGCGCCTCATTGTGCATCAAATGATCCGGATCGGTTACAACTCCCTTCCTGTGGTGGGCCTGACGGCGTTCTTCACGGGCGGTGTGTTGGCGTTGCAGATCTATATTGGCGGCACCAGGTTCAATGCGGAAAGCCTGGTGGCATCCATTGTGGCCTTGGGGATCACGCGCGAATTGGGGCCGGTACTGGCCGGCCTGATGGTTGCCGGCCGGGTGTCCGCAGCCATTGCCGCAGAGCTCGGCACCATGCGGGTGACCGAGCAGATTGACGCGCTGGTGACGCTGTCCACCAACCCGTTCAAGTATCTCGTTGCGCCGCGGATCATTGCCGCCGTCTTGTGTCTGCCCATGCTGGTGGCCATTGCCGACACGATCGGCATCATGGGTGGTTGGGTCGTGGGGACCAAATCGCTCGGCTTCAATTCTGCCGTTTACATCAAGAACACGGTGGACTTCCTGGAGTTCAGTGACATCTTCTCCGGCCTGGTGAAGTCTGCGGTGTTCGGCTTCATCATTGCGCTGATGGGCTGCTACCACGGCTATAACAGCGCCGGCGGCGCGCAAGGGGTGGGTAAGGCAACGACCAATGCGGTGGTTTCGGCCTCCATCCTGATCCTGGCGGCCAACTACGTGCTCACCTCTCTTCTGTTCACCAGCTGAGATCTCATGAACACAGAAGCGCCACCCCGCAAGATACCGCCGCCGCCGCGCAAGCCGCTGCCGCCGCCCGCGGCTCCAGCGCAAAAGACCGAGGCGCCGGCCGCACCGCCCGCTGAGCCGGCCGTTGAGGCGCCCATTGAGGCGCCCAAGTCCCCGATCCACATCACTCTGCTGGACGTGCACAAGTCGTTCGGACCCAAGCATGTGCTGAACGGCCTGACGCTTGAGG
>JBCDDQ010000232.1:0-7865 GCA_039180225.1 Pseudomonadota bacterium | reverse complement strand
GGAATTTCAAAACACAGCGCCTTGGGCAGCACATTGTGATGTTGTAACCGCTGTCTCAGAAAATCGAGCAGGGAAGGCCGATGGAAGGCAAGAAGGGCTTTAAGCTCACCGAAGTGGCCCAGCACACCTACCAAATGCCGGGCGGCTTCTACCGCGGCTCGTTTGCGCTGATCATGAACCAGGAGAAATTCGACAGCCTGTCTGATCAGGACAAGGCAGCTCTGGAAACCGTTTTCGGCGAAGCCATGTCGAAAATGTCCGGCGGCGTGTGGGATGAGATCGATGCCATCGGCACCGATGCCACCAAGTCCACCGACGGCAACACCCTGAATATGGCCAACGATGCCGACCAGGCCGCATACGCGGAGATTGCCAAGCCGATCCGCGAAAAGGTGATGGGCGAGGCGAAAGCCAAAGGTATCGATGCGGCTGCCGCGGTCGACTTCATCGCAAATGAAATGGCATCCTACGGCAAGTAGGACCACCGCGACGCATCGGTCATGACCGAGACTACAGGCGAAACGCAACTGCAAAGGGCCGGCCGCTGGCTGGCCCTTCTGCCGTCCTTGCTGGCGGCAACGGTTTTGTTCGCCCTTATGGTCATGACCTTCTTTGATGTGATTTTGAGGTCGGTGGCCAATGACCCCATTGAGTCAGCCACCGAACTCACCCGGCTGTTCATGGCGATCATGGTGTTCTCTGCCCTGCCGGTGATTTCCTGGCGCGGCGAGCATATTGTCGTGGATCTGCTGGACCCTTTGTTTTCAGCCACCTTTGCCCGCATCCGCGATGCCTTGGTCAATCTCTTGTGCGGCACCCTTCTCATGTGGCCTGCCTTCCGGGTCTGGGCGCTGGCCGAACGGGCGCTCAAACGGGGGGACGTGACGGAGTATCTGAACATCCCGCAATTCTACATCGCCTACTTCATTGCGCTGATGACCTTCCTCACCGCTCTGGCCCTTCTGGCCCGCGGCCTTGCCTACCTGTTCGCGCCCCACCTGGTGCACAAAGCGCAGAGCCCCTCTGCGGGTGAAGATTGAGGACTCAGCGCACATGCTCACAGCCCTCATCGGATTTGCCGCCGTCTTAGGCTTGGTGTTCCTGCGCATGCCCATCGCCATTGCCATGGCCCTGGTGGGTGTGGTTGGCTATGCCTACGAGACCAGCAGCCGGGCCGCCATTTCCATGGCCGGGCGCCTGATCATCGACACCTCCCAGGATTACGGCCTGTCGGTTGTGCCTCTCTTCATCCTCATGGGGCTGTTCGTCAACAAAGGCGGCCTCAGCCAGGAGCTCTACCGGGCAAGCAACGCCTTCCTCGGCCACTTCCGTGGCGGGTTGGCCATGGCCACCATCGTTGCCTGCGGCGGCTTTTCGGCCATCTGCGGCTCATCGCTCGCCACCGCGGCCACCATGTCCAAAGTGGCCATGCCACAAATGCGCAAATACAATTACTCCGATGAGCTCTCCACCGCCTCCATTGCCGCCGGCGGCACCTTAGGTATCCTCATCCCGCCCAGCGTCATTCTGGTGATCTATGGCCTGCTGACGGAGACCAGCATCGGCAAGCTCTTCATCGCCGGCATTTTGCCGGGCTTGCTGGGTATTCTCTTCTATCTGTGCGCGGTGCGCGTGACGGTGGCCAGAAAGCCTGATTCCGGCCCGGCCGGCGAGCGGGTGGCCTGGCCGGACCGGATCGATGCCCTGAAGGACGTATGGTTCGTCATCGCCCTTTTCGTTCTGGTGATCGGCGGGCTCTACGGCCTCTTCAACTTTCCTCCGCTCAACCTCACCTTCTCGCCCACCGAGGCGGCCGGCATGGGCGCAGCTGGGGCCTTTCTCATCGCTCTCCTGCGCGGCAGTCTCAGCATCTCCAGCGTGAAAGAGGTTCTGATCGAAACCGCACACACCACGGCCAGCCTGTTCGCGGTGTTGATCGGGGCCTGGATCTTCTCCAACTTCATCAACCTGGCCGGCCTGCCCACGGCGCTTTTGGAGCTGGTGACCCAGTGGAGCGTCTCGCCGCTCGCCGTGATCTTCATGATCCTGCTGGTCTACGTGATCTTGGGATGCGTGTTTGAGAGCCTTTCCATGTTGTTGCTCACCGTGCCGATCTTCTTCCCGCTCGTCACGAGCCTGGGCTTTGATCCGGTTTGGTTTGGCATCATCGTGGTGGTGGTCACCGAGATCAGCCTGATCACACCACCGGTGGGGCTAAACGTGTTCGTGTTGAAAGGCGTCTTGGGGGATGTCAGCACCGCCACCATCTTCCGCGGCACAATCCCGTTCTGGCTGGCCGACATAGTGCGCCTGTTGATCCTGGTGTTGCTGCCGGGCCTGGTGCTGTTCCTGCCAAACTTGATGCATTGATCACTGCGCAAGGGCCGGGTTCTGCCGGAGCTCTTCCACTAAGTGATCAACTACAGCGCGGACCCTGGCTGACGTCCGGCCTGCTTCCTTATGCAGCACATGAACCGGCACAATAGGTGGCTCATAATCTTCCAGAACGATCTCTAGCGTCCCATCCGCCACATGGGACGCCACCATGTAGGATAGGACCCGCGTCAGTCCTCTTCCGGCAAGAGCCGCATTGATGGCCACATCCGCCGTATTGGTTTGAAACCGGGATGACAAAGAGAGCCGTTGCGTTTTTCCCTCCCTGCCGAACGCCCACTCGGGCGCAGGCGGCATGCTGGAGAAGGCCATGATCTCGTGGCCATTCAGATCGCTCGGGGTTTTCGGCCGGCCTGCCCGCTTCAGATAGTCCGGGCTGGCACACACCACCCGGCGCACGGCCCCAACACGCACCGCCGTCAGAGAACTGTCTGGCAACTCGGCAATACGCACCGCCACGTCGATCCCCTCATCCACCACGTGCACCACCCGGTCCACAAACAATGTGGAGAGCGCGATCTCCTGGTACTTGTCCAGCAAGCGGATGAGTGCCGGAGCCACCACCATACGGCCAAACAGCACGGATCCAGTAACGGTCACCAGGCCGCTGGGCTCAGCGTGAATGCCGGCAGCCTGCCGGTCCGCCTCCTCGATCTCCGAAAGGATACGTCGGCAATCGTCCAGGTACCGCGCGCCCGCCTCCGTCAGGGTCACCGAACGCGTGGTTCGGTGCAGCAAGCGCGCGCCCAGATGGTTTTCAAGCTCAAAGATCGCCCGGGTGACTGTAGGCGGTGACAGACCAAGCCGCCGGCCAGCCGGCGCAAACCCGGCCTCATCTGCCACCGCTACGAAGATCGAGAGAGCCTTCAGCTGATCCATTTATTATTCCATTTTTTGTAATAATCTTTTGCAAATTATACACATTCAATAAGTTTTCGGCAGCACCTATCTTCCCGTCATCGAATACCAGTTCAAGGAGACAGACCATGGCGGACGCAGCCAAAACCCAAGGGGTTCATCACGTGGGCCTCACCATTCCCGACCTCGCGGCCTCTCGTGCCTTCTTCACGGATGTGTTGGGCTTCACCGTGGTGGGTGAGAAGCCGGACTACCCGGCCGCATTCGTTTCAGACGGAACGGTGATGATCACCCTGTGGCAGGTGTCTGACCCTGAGACCGCCACCCCATTTGACCGTAAATCGGTGATCGGCCTGCACCATCTGGCCCTGAAAGTTGCCGGTGATGAAGCCCTCGACGCCCTGCATGACAGCTTGAAGACCACGCCCGGCGTTGAGGTGGAGTTTGCGCCAGAACCTCTCGGCGGCGGAGCCACCCGGCACATGATGTGCGCGATTCCTGGGGGTGTGCGCCTGGAGCTGATCTCCCCGGCCGCTTAACCCCCGCTAAGGAGTGAAAACCATGACGACCGTTGTACTCACACCCTCCCCCTTCCATAAAGGCGAAGAGCGCGTTCAGGCGCGCCAGGGCGTTTTGGAGAAGGTGGCCGCCTTCGGCCCCAAGCTGATCCGCGATCATCTGATCGACCAGCACCGGGCGTTTTATGCCCAGCTGCCCTTCTTGCTTTTGGGCACGGTGGATGGGCACGGGCGTCCCTGGGCGTCGATCGTTTCTGGCCCTCCCGGGTTTCTCTCAACGCCGGACGACACCACTTTGCAGATCGCCGCACAGCCTCTTCCGGGCGATCCCTTGGGCCGCGCCCTGGCGCTGGGCGCGCCGGTGGGTGTTTTGGGCCTGCAGTTGGAAACCCGGCGGCGCAACCGCTTGACCGGACACATTAAGGAGATGAACACTGACGGTTTCTCCATCGCCGTGGACCAGAGCTTTGGCAATTGCCCCAGGTTCATCCAAACCCGCCAGCCCAGGGCAGCACAAACCGACGATCCCAAGGTGCACAAGCCTCAAGAGCGGTTCAGCGACGCCGTGCACGCCCTGATCTCCCGCGCCGACACGCTCTTTGTGGCCAGCGCCTACGCACCGGATGCCAGCACCGTTGCCCATGGCGCCGACGTCTCTCACCGGGGCGGCAAACCCGGTTTCGTGCGCGTGGAAGACGAGCGCTCGTTCATCTTCCCGGACTTCTCCGGCAACAACATTTTCAACACTGTGGGCAATCTGCTGATGAACCCCAGGGCCGGATTCCTCTTCCCGGACTTTGAAACCGGAGATCTTGTCTACATGACCGGCACCACCAAAATCATCTGGGATGGTCCGGAGGTGGACCGGTTCACCGGCGCTGAACGCCTGATCGGCTTCAGTGCCGAAGAGATCGTCCACGTGGAGCGCGGCCTGCCAATCCGCTTCAGCTTCGATGCCTATGCACCGAACCTCAAGGCGACCGGGGATTGGGAGTAGGCTTCAGTCAACGCGTCCTTGCGAGGGCATGCCGAGCTCTCCCCCTATGGCCAACTGTCCCGGTTCTGCTGATACTGCTGCCACATCTTTTCCCCGATGAGGCAGTCGTACTTCTCTTTGTCCTGCTTATACTGCGCGCGCCACACAGGCACGGTCCGGCCCGCCACCTCCAAAAGCAGCTTCTTGCGGATGGCAGAGGCAAACTCCGCCTTGTTGCGGATGGTAAGCACAAACGCCCCGGGCCCACCCACCACACAGTCGCGGTAATACCGGTCAAGATCCGGCAGGTCGAAATACGTATAGGGACCCACACGGTCGGACAGCTGGATGGCAAGACCGTTGATCACGGTGCCATCGGCCACAACCTTGTCGCGCGCTGTTTCCACTGGAATGCCGGAATTGTTCGGTCCATCTCCCGACACATCAATCACCCGCCTCAAGCCGCGCACCGGAGAACGGGCAAACAGCTGGTGGGCCACCTCAACGGCACCAGAGACGGAGGTGAAAAAAGCCCGCGAGATCGGATAGTCCGCAAGAGCATCGGCAAAGGCGTTCGCCTCCGCGGCCGAAGAAATCACCCGCCAAGGCACCACCACAGACTGCATGTGACTGCCGGCCCATTCCAAGTAGGTGACGGCAATGCGCCCATTGGGGCCATCCTTGATGGCCTTCAGGAGATTGGGATCGCGCAAGGCGGCCACATAGCCGTCGCGCTGCAGGCGTTGTTCGTCCAGATCCATGGACAGTGAGACGTCCACCGCCAAAACCAGTTCCAGATCCACAAACTCTTTATCCGCCTGTGCCCAAGCGGGGGCGCCCCAGCACAGGAAGACTGAGAGGAGAAAGCCGAGACGTTTAAGACACGATGGGCTGTGGCCTGGCATGGAGGCGATGCTAGCACGTTAGAATGTTTCACCACACCCTCTCTTGCGCACCTTGCCGCCCCCGGGTGATATGCCGCACAGACGTGAAGTGAGAGCAAATCACCCGAAACGTTCTGGACCGCTTTAAGGACTGACCATGCCTCACCCCAGGCCACTTGACGGCGTCACCGTTCTGGATTTCGGCCACTATCTGGCAGGGCCTCTGACCGGCATGATGCTGGCGGACATGGGAGCGGATGTGCTGCGCATCGACCCGCCTGACGGCCCGCGCTTTGACGACCCGGCCTTCCACATGCTTTCGCGTGGCAAGCAGAGCGTGTCCCTTGATCTGAAGGACGAAACCCAGCGGAACACCGCCATTGAACTGGCCAAGCGCGCAGACATTCTGATCGAGAACTTCCGCCCCGGCGTGATGGACCGATTAGGGCTCGGACCTGAGGCTCTTCGCGCGCTCAACCCGGACCTCATCTACCTGTCCTTGCCAGGATTTGCGTCCACCGACCCGGATCTTGCCAGCCAACCGGCCTGGGAAGCGGTGATCGCTGCGCGCACCGGCCAGTTCACCGACATGGGGTTGAACCGGCGGCTTATGGGCATCAACCCGTCCTTCACCCCGCTCACCCTGGCCTCAGCCTATGGCGCAGCCTTCGGCGCGATGTCCGTGCTCTTTGCCTTGGCGGCCAGGGACCGGCTGGGAGGTGATCATATCGAAGTGCCGCTGGCCGCGGCTCTGTTTGAGGGATTGGTCTATAATTGCGAACAGCTGGAAGACTATCCGGAGCGCTATAAGTCACCGCGCGAGCTGGAGTTGGAGCGCCGGGCCGCCGATGGTCTGCCTATGAATTTGACCTTTGCGGAGCTGTCTGAGTTCCTCGATCCCTTCTACAGGACCTATGCGTGTGCTGACGGGCGCGGGTTCTACGTGGTGGCCGGGTCTGTGGCAGGCCATCCGAACCGGGTTTTGGAGGTTCTGGGCCTTGGTCATCTGGCCGACGAGCTTGCCGATTTCTCCGGCTATCTGGACACCGCAGACTGGCCGGCCAAATGGAGCCTCAGGAACTATCCTGTCGGACCGTCAGACCGGGAGCGCATCTCAGCGGCTATGAAAGCGGCCTTTCTGAAACGGCCTGCAGCCGAATGGGAAGAGCTGTTCGGCACGGCCAAGGCCCCGGCCACCGCTCAACGCTCCACTCATGAATGGCTGAACGACCCCCATGCTTTGGCCTCCGGTCTCATTCTCAAAACGGACATGCCCGGCCTCGGACAGATGCACCAGATGGGCAATGTGGCCTGGCTGGAGGGGGACGGCGCGGCCTTGGAAAAACGAGCCTGCCGGCCCGCCGATCTGACCACATGGCTGAGCGCACCTGAAAAGGCGGGCGGCAGCAGCGGCACCGGTGGCTGGCTCGACGGCCTGAAGGTGCTGGATCTCACAAACGTCATTGCAGGCCCCACCATCGGCTCCACTCTTGCCCGCTTCGGCGCTGACATAACCCATGTGCAGCCTGTGGAGCCGTCCGTTGATCCCTGGAATGCGGTGGTCTTCGGCCTTCAGGCCCAGCGCGGCAAGGAGAGCGTGCTTTTGAACCTCAGCACCGAAGAGGGCCAGGAGGTGCTGGCCCGGCTCATCTCGGACGCAGATGTGATCACCATGAACGGGACCGACGCTCAGCGCAGTCGGCTGGGCCTTGCCGCCGACCGGCTCGAAGCGCTCAACCCGGAAGTCATCTTGGTCCAGTTGGACGCATTCGGCGGTCCGGCACCCGGGCCGAAGTCAAACCATCTGGGGTATGACGATCTGGCTCAAGCCGCCACCGGCGTCATGGTGCGTTTCGGCGGCGGGGCCGAGACGCCCGAGGAGCATGCGCATTTCGGAACGATCGATGTGCTGACCGGCTTCTGTGCCTGTATCTCGCTGGGCGCTGCGCTGATCCAGCGCCGGCTGAGGGGCCGGACGGATGTGGCCCGCGCATCCCTGGCGGCGGCCGGCAACCTGATCCAGGCCCAGTTCATGTATGACTATCCGGGCCGCGCACCCTTCGATGAGCCCTCGGGCCGGGAGGTGAAAGGCTGGGGGCCCTTCTACGCATGCTATCCGGCCGCCGACCAGTGGCTCTTCCTTGCCGCCCCGGAAGAGGGCCGGGCGCTGCTGGACCGGGCGCCGGAGTTCTCCGGGCTCGGGGATCTTGATGACAACAGTCTCGTCTCAGCCCT
>JBCDDQ010000231.1:0-7907 GCA_039180225.1 Pseudomonadota bacterium | reverse complement strand
CGTGGCCTTCTCAGTAGCGCGCTTGAGCACTGAAGTGTCTGATATGAAGGTGGTCGCCGCCCTCATCAAAGAAACAAAAGTGATTGATGATTACACCATCGATCTCATCACCCCAGCGCCAGACCCGATCCTGCCTCTGCAGCTTGAAATCTTCTACATTATGGACAAGCAGTGGGCCGAAAAACATAAGGCGGTCGCGGCCACCAACGTTAAGGGCGGCGACGAAGGCAACTATGCCAACCTCAACGCCAACGGCACCGGTCCTTTCATGGTGAAAGAGCGCCAGTCGGGCGTGAAAACCGTATTGGCCCGTAACCCTAACTATTGGGGCACGATCCCGACCAATGTGACCGAAGCCATCTTCACGCCGATTGACCAGGACGCCACCCGCGTGGCCGCCTTGATCTCCGGCAACGTAGACATGGCCTATCCGATCCCGGTTCAGGACTGGAAGCGTTTGGAAGATGCCTCCGGCGTGAAACCGCTGACCGGTCCGGAAGCCCGCACGATTTTCCTCGGCTTCGACCAACTGCGCGAAGAGCTCACAACCTCAAACATCAAGGGCAAAAACCCGTTTAAGGATGTGCGCGTGCGTAAAGCGTTCATGCAGGCCATCAACATTGACGCGATCAAGGCAAAAGTCATGCGCGGCGCGGCAACCCCAGCCGGCCTGATGGTGGCACCGCAAATCAACGGCTTCAACGAAGCGATGAACGCGCGCTTGGCCTATGACGTGGACGCAGCCAAGAAACTGATGGCCGACGCCGGCTATGCTGACGGCTTCGAAGTCACCATGGATTGCCCGAACAATCGCTATGTCAACGATGAGAAGATCTGCCAGGCTTCAGCGTCCATGCTGGCCAAGATCAACGTGAAGGTGAATCTACTGGCTCAACCGAAGTCGAAATACTTCGGCAAAGTTCTGGCCCAGAACAATTACGACACCAGCTTCTTCCTGTTGGGATGGACCCCATCCACATTCGACAGCCATAACCCGATCGCCTCGCTGATCGCGTGCCGGGGCGGCGAGGACAAGCTGGGCGCCTTCAACCTGGGTGGCTACTGCAACCCGAAAATCAATGAACTGGCAGCCAAGATCAAGTCCGAAACAGATCAAGCCAAACGCCAGGCCATGATCGACGAGGCCTTCAAAATCCACCAGGACGAAGTGGGCCACATTCCGCTTCACCAGCAGCCTCTGTCTTGGGGCGTATCTGACAAAGTGGAAGTGGTGCAGCGTCCAGACAACGTGTTCGACCTGCGCTATGCGGTTGTGAAGAAGTAGCAAAAACGAAAGAGGCCGGGCTGCGTTCAGAACGCCGCCCGGCCCCTTTCTTCGGTACCCGCATCGCCAGATGATCACCTTCATCCTCCAACGGATTTTGCAGTCCATCCTTGTGATGCTGACCGTGGCGCTCATCGCGTTCGGTTTGTTCCGCTATGTAGGCGATCCAATCAACAATATGGTGGGCCAGGACACCACCATTGAAGAGCGGGTTGAATTGCGCGAACGGCTTGGGCTCAACGACGCTTTTCTTGTTCAGTTCGGACGCTTTGCGGCCAATGCGGCTAAAGGCGAGTTCGGTTATTCCTACCAGCACCGCAGGCCGGTTTCCGACCTGATTGCAGAGCGCCTGCCGGCCACCTTGGAGCTTTCGCTCATATCAGCCATCCTGGCGCTGGTGGTGGGCATACCCATGGGGGTCTACACGGCAATACGGCGAAACGGCGCCCTCTCCCATACGTTCATGACCTTGTCGCTCATCGGCATCTCCCTGCCCACCTTCCTTATTGGCATTCTGCTGATTTTGTTTTTCGGCGTAATTCTGCGCTGGTTGCCCACCTTCGGGCGCGGCGATGTGGTGGAGATTGGTTGGTGGACCACCGGCTTCCTTACCTCGTCTGGCCTAAAGTCTTTAATCATGCCGGCGATCACGC
This sequence comes from Pseudomonadota bacterium, assembly GCA_039180225.1. GTDB lineage: Bacteria > Pseudomonadota > Alphaproteobacteria > Rhizobiales > CAJQND01 > JAAEUE01. The sequence goes on along the minus strand of JBCDDQ010000231.1, from coordinate 5,969 downwards.
TGGCCCTCTTCCAAATGACCCTGATCATGCGCCTGGTGCGCGCGGAGATGTTGGAGGTGCTGCGTACGGACTTCGTAAAGTTCGGCCGTGCCCGAGGTCTCCCTGACCGCTACGTGCATTTCGTCACCGCTCTGAAGAACACCCTGGTGCCCGTAATCACCATCACGGGCCTGCAGCTTGGGTCCATCATCGCCTTCGCCATCATCACCGAAAGCGTGTTCCAGTGGCCGGGAATGGGCCTGCTGTTCATCCAAGCCATTGGCGAGGTGGATATCCCCGTCATGGCCGCCTACCTGGTGCTGATCGCGTTCTTCTTCGTCGTCATCAACCTGATTGTGGACGTGCTCTACTACGTGGTCGATCCGCGCCTGCGCGTCGACAGGGCCGACAGCGGGGGGCACTGAATGGCTGAGACAGAGGCAACACCCCCCACATCCAGCTCACCCGGCTGGCTTGCCAGGGCGCTCGACAGCGACATCTGGTACAGTTTCTGCCGCTCACCGCTTACCATCGCCTCGGCGGTGCTCACGCTGCTCTTCTTCCTGGGGGCCGCTTTCGCGCCTCTCATTGCGCCCTTCAACCCCTTCGACCTCGCCTCCATCGACATTATGGACGCAAGCCTGCCCCCGTTTTGGCAGGACGGCGGCGATGGCCGCTTCTGGCTGGGCACCGATGATCAGGGCCGGGACATGTGGTCCACCATCATCTTCGGCGCCCGGGTCTCCTTGTTCGTGGGCTTTGCCTCGGTGATTTTCTCCATCATCATGGGCGTTGGCCTTGGCCTGATCAGCGGATACGTGGGTGGACGCCTCGATGCGCTGATCATGCGCATTGCCGACATCCAACTCTCCTTCCCGGCCATCCTGATTGCACTCTTGATCGATGGCGTGGCCCGCTCCGTCCTGCCCAGAGCCATGCACGAGGAACTGGCGTTCTACGTTCTGATCTTCGCCATCGGCATTTCCGGCTGGGTGCAGTATGCCCGCACCGTGCGCGGCTCCACTCTGGTGGAGAAGAACAAGGAATACGTCCAGGCCGCCAGGGTCATCGGCATCGGCCCCACGGTCATTCTTCTGCGCCACATTCTGCCAAACGTGATGGGCCCGGTCCTGGTGATCGCCACCATTCATTTGGCGATCGCCATCATCACCGAGGCCACCTTGTCGTTCTTAGGGGTTGGCGTGCCGCCCACAACGCCCTCGCTCGGCACGCTGATCCGGGTGGGCAACGACTTCCTGTTCTCCGGGGAATGGTGGATAACCATCTTCCCCGGCATTGCCCTCGTCCTGCTCGTACTGGCCATCAATCTCTTGGGGGATTGGCTGCGCGATGCCCTGAATCCAAAACTGAGGTAACGCGCATATGTCCTTGCTCGATATCAAAGATATGCGCGTGGAGTTTCCAAGTCGCCGGGGACATGTGGTGGCCGTGCACAGCCTCACCCTCAACGTTGAGCCAGGCGAGATCCTGGGCGTGGTGGGGGAAAGCGGGGCCGGTAAATCCACCATCGGCAATGCGGTGATCGGCCTCTTGGAGCCGCCGGGCGAGATGACCGCCGGCGAGGTCTACCTGAAGGGCGAACGCATCGACACATTGGACGATGCGGAGAAGCGGCGCATACGCGGTGCCCGGATCGGCATGATCTTCCAAGACCCCCTCACCTCGCTCGACCCGCTCCAGACCATTGAGCGCCAACTGGTGGACACGATCCAGATGCATCTGGACATGGACCAGACAAAGGCCCGTGCCCGGGCCGTGGAGCTGTTGGACGCGGTGGGCATTCCGGACCCGGATGTGAGGATTGAGCAGTATCCCCACCAATTCTCAGGCGGCATGCGCCAGCGCGTGGTGATCGCACTCGCGCTCTGCGCCGACCCTGAGCTCATCATCGCCGATGAACCAACCACCGCGCTTGATGTCTCCGTGCAGGCGCAGATCCTGGATCTGATGAAGGGCCTCTGCCGCGACCGCAATGTGGGCATGATCCTCATCACCCATGATATGGGCGTGATCGCCGAGACGGCCGACCGGGTCTGCGTGATGTATCGCGGCCGCGTGATGGAAACCGGCAAGACCGAACAGATCATGGGCACCCCGAACCATGATTACACAAAGAGCCTGATTTCGGCCGTGCCGCGGCCGGAACGGCGCCTGCACCGGTTCCCGCTGGTCACCTATATCGAGGACGCCACCGAGCTTGGTGACAGTTTCGATCTCTCAACCCACTGGCTCGGTCAGTCGCGAGAGTATGAAGGCGAAGGCGGCGATCTGTTGCAGGCGGACAATCTGCATATGCGCTTCGTCACGCGCCATTCCTTCTTTGCCAAACACCGGCTCTATCTGGACGCGGTGGACGATGTCTCCTTCAAAATCAAAACCGGCGAGGTGTTCGGCCTCGTGGGCGAGAGCGGCTCCGGCAAGTCCACGGTCGCGCGCATGATCACCGGTATCTACACCCCCACTGGTGGCACCATACGCTTTGCCGGCACGGACCTCACCGCGCTGAAGACCCGCAAGGAGGCCGCGCCCTGGCGGCGCCAGATGCAGATGATCTTCCAGGACCCCTTCTCGTCCCTTAACGGTCGCATGCGGGTGCGCGACATCATCGCTGAGCCGATCTACTTCCACAACATGGCGTCCTCCAAGGAGGAGGCAATCCAGATCGTGCACGATCTTCTGGAGGTGGTGGGTCTCGGAGCCGCCGCGGCGCAGAAGTTTCCGCACGAGTTTTCCGGCGGCCAGCGTCAGCGCATTTCCATCGCCCGGGCACTCGCCACCCGTCCGCGCTTCCTGCTGTGCGACGAACCCACATCCGCGCTGGACGTATCGATCCAAGCCCAGGTGCTCAACCTGCTCAAGGATCTGCAGCAGGAGCTGGGCCTCACCATGCTGTTCATCAGCCACGATCTGCCGGTGATCCGCCAGATCTGCGACCGGGTGGGCGTCATGCGCCACGGCAAGTTGCTGGAGGTCGCCGAAGCAGAAGCCCTGTTCGAAGACCCCCAGCACGACTACACCAAGCACCTGTTGGATCTCATGCCGAAATTTGTAGGCTTCCGGGAGCTGACGGTCTAAAGTCTCAAAATCCAATGGACTATGACCGAACATCGGTGCCGGACAGCTACGATGCCGGGCGCGAAATCGCAGATGACAAGAAGCGCGCCTTCGTGGCGCAGTTTGCCCAGATCACCGGCACCACCAACATCTCAAGGATTATTGACTTAGGCTGCGGAACGGGCCGGTTTTCCGGTACCCTGGCAGATGTTTATGATGCGGAGGTGCTGGGGGTTGAGCCGTCGGGCCGCATGATTGCTCAGGCGCGCACCAAGCATCACGATCCGCGGCTGTCCTTTGCCGAAGCGCCCGGCGAAGCTTTGCCGGTGGAGGACAGTTCGGTGGATATGATCTTCATGTCCATGGTGCTGCATCACTTGAAAGACCCTGGCCGGGTGGCTTTGGAATGCTGGCGCGCCTTGCGGGCGGGCGGCATGGTGTGCATCCGCAACTCCATGGCCGATGAGGTCGACACCTACCCCTATTTGGACGTTTTTCCGTCCATTCGCGCGATCATTGCGCGCCAGCTCATCACGCGGGCCCGGTTATCGGAGATTTTCGGTCAGTACGGCTTTTCGCTGCTCGCCAACGAAACGCATTGGCATGATATTGCACCGAACTGGACCGCGTTTGCCGAGAAGATGGCGCTTCGGGCGGACAGCTTCGTGGCGCAACTGTCAGACGAGGAATTTGAGGCCGGTCTGGCGGCGCTGCGCCAAAAGGCGCTCACAGCGCCGGATGACGAAAGCGCCCGCCTGCGGGTGGACTTGATGGTCTATCAGATGGAGTAGGCCGGGCCGACGGAAGCGTCAATTATCGTTCTTGTCGGTGGGCTCCAGGCTCAACATCGCATTGCGTACATGCTGGTCGCTTTTGTCAAAGCGGTCGATCACCTGGCGACAATAAGGGTTATGGCGGCACACTTCCTGGAAAAGTTCGCCGTCATGGCGCACGGAATCCACCGCGTCCATGAGGAACCCGAACGAAACCGTGTCAATATCGGTGCGCTCAAATCCGCCATGGGCAATCACTTGGCCAATGTAGTGCGTGAGGAACAAGGTCTCAGCCAAATCCTTATCGTGCGCGTCTGCATTGGTTTCAATCAGCTCAAACCCCACATCGCGGAGCTTCCGGCATATGGCCGCGTAGTGTTCAGGCTCCAAGCTGTGTCCGGTGATGACGATGCGAAGCCCCGAGACATCGCCGGCGCGCTTGGCATAGCTTTCCGGCCCGAACATAGGGTGCATGGCCAAGAATGGGCGGTCCGGACGGGCCGCTTCAATCTGTTCCATGGTGTATTTCTTCACCGTGGCCACATCGACGACGATGCCATCTGGCCGCATATGAGGGCTGATCTTCTCCAACGTCGCCGCGTACGCGCTTATGGGCACCGTCAGCACGACCGCATCGCAGGCCGCAACCTCTTCAAGCGAGAAGAACAGGACACCGTCCGGGGTCCGGCGGCCTGAATGAATCTTCAGCTCCGCGTCCGGCAGATAACGCTGGGCCAGCGCATGGAGAAACGCGCCGAAATGGCCATATCCAATAAGGCCAATGGAAAAGGACATGGGAACTGCTTCGGTTTGGTTACACAAAGGGCCCTGAGGCTGCGGTGGGCATAATACCTGCAAGCCAAGTGTGCAAGAGCGCGAAACCAGCAGATCCTCTCATCCCCCCTCAAGCAGAGACCTTCCCAAGCCCTAGGAAGAGCGCGAAGCACCTACCAAAACTTCCACCACGGTTTGCCTTCAGCTGTGTTGGCCGTATCGGTTTCAGGCTGCTTAGCAATAGAGCCGGTCACTTCGGCTTGTGCCTCAAACTTCTCAGCTGTCGCGGCTTTGGCGATCCTATAGCTCTCTTCAAGGGTGGATTTGGCCTCATCCAGCTTGCCTTCGCCGCACTTGGCCATACCCTGATCCAGCAGCTGCTTGGAGGTGCCCGCCGCCGCCGCATCGATCCGGCCTAGTTCCAAGCGGATCTTGGCTCTCAGGAACAGCATGTCCGTGTTGTCACACTGTTCGATGAGCTTGTTGAAGGTTTCCTCCGCATTCGCGCTGGCCTCGTTGCCGGCCTGCTGTTCCTGAGCCACCGCGCTTGCGGTGAGAGCCAAACCGAGAGCCAATCCTGTTACGATGCGCATACTGTCTGTCTCCTTGAGGTTCGGGCGCCATCACCGGCGCCGGGTTCAGTCTTTGATCCCAATGAGTGCCCGCCTGAGCCTGGCAGACATCGTGTCCATGAGGATCACGGTAATGAGGATGATGAGCGCCATATAGGCCACATTCTCAAAGTCGTTTCCGGTCTGCAGAGCGCCCAGGAACTGCAGCCCAATACCGCCTGCCCCCATGGCGCCGATGATCACCGCGCCGCGGGTGTTGGATTCCAGGTAGTAGAGCGACTGCGAGATGAAGACCGGCAAGATCTGTGGAATGATGCCGAACCGATGCTGCTGCACCTTGTTGGCCCCCGTCGACTGGACCCCCTCTTTCTGTTTGTTGTCGGTGTTCTCAATGGCTTCGGAAAACAGCTTTCCCAGTGTGCCGGTATCGGTAAAGGCAATGGCGAAAATTCCGGTGAAGAGACCCGGCCCAAAGGCGCGTAGAAAGATCAGGCACCAAATAAGGACGTCAATGCCTCGCAGAAAATCGAACAGTCGGCGGAGCGCAAAGCGCACGCCGGCCAGAGGTGTGATGTTCTTAGCCGCCATGAACGCCAGCGGCAGGCTGACGATCGAAGCAATCATGGTGCCCAAAAGCGCCATCAGGACAGTTTCAACCAGCGAGAACAACACCTTGCCATGCTGCCAGATCTCGTTGTTCAAGAACTCCTGGAGCGCAAAGCTGAAGTTCGGCTGTTCCGGATCCAACCGCTCGCCCGAGAAAGCCAACCCGATGGCGCCGAACAGACTGTAGTCG
>JBCDDQ010000230.1:0-7916 GCA_039180225.1 Pseudomonadota bacterium | reverse complement strand
TGCCGTCAGCGCCGTCACCTCGTTTGTGACGGCGTCGCTGGGCCTGGGCGGCGGCGTCATCCTGCTGGCCGTCATGGCCCTGATTGTGCCCGGGCCCGCGATCATTCCGGTTCACGGCGCCGTTCAGATCGGCTCCAACGCAGGGCGGGCGGCCATCATGCTGTCACACGTTCAATGGTCTTTGTTTGCCCCGTTTCTGGCGGGCAGCGTTGTGGGCGCGGCACTTGGCGGGCTCACCGTGGTGCAACTGCCCACCGGAGTGCTCAAACTTGCCCTGGGGGCGTTTATCCTCTGGACCGCCTGGGGGCCGCCCCTGGGGCTCAAAGGGCGCATGATCAGTGTGGTGACCGGCGCGGTCTCCAGCTTTCTGACCATGTTTGTGGGCGCCACCGGCACCTTCATTTCGGCCATGGTGAAAACCTTCAACTTCGGACGCATGGAGCATGTGGCCACACATTCGGTCTGCATGGTGGCCCAGCATGTGGTGAAGGTCTTGGTGTTTGGCCTTCTGGGCTTTCACTTTGCGCCCTATGCCGGCTTGATCGTTGCCATGATTGCCAGCGGCTTTCTGGGCACGATGATCGGCAAGCGCGTTTTGCTGAAGTCGGACGACGCCAAGTTTCACCGGGCACTCGCCATCATATTGAGCCTTCTGGCGGCAAAGCTGCTGTACGACGGCCTCATGGCGCTCTGAGGCAAAAGCGCTGGGCGAATTGGTCTTCTTCGTTCTATACAAAGTTGCCTTGGCAGCCGGAGCGAGAGATGAGCAAGCCGATTTTGATCCTGAACGGACCGAACCTGAACCTTCTGGGCACCCGGGAGCCCGAAATCTATGGCGCCACCACCTTGGCCCAGGTGGAAGAGATGTGCCGCACGGAAGCTGCTGTGCATGGGTTTGATATCTCCTTTCACCAGTCGAACAGCGAAGCGGAAATTGTCGGCTGGATCCAGGACGCCATTTCGGGTGCGGCCGGCATTATCATCAACCCGGCCGCCTTCACCCACACCTCAGTTGCCATCCTGGATGCCTTGAAGATGGTGAGCGGCCCGGTGATTGAGCTGCACATCTCCAATCCTCACGCCAGAGAAGAGTTTCGCCACAAGTCGTTTGTGAGCCTGGCCGCGACCGGCACCATCTGCGGTCTGGGCGTTGCGGGTTACACTCTGGCGGTGCGGGCCATGGCGCACTTGCTGGATCCATCTGCATGACCGTGCAGACGCGCAAAGCGTGTGTGATCGGTTATCCGGCCAAGCATTCGCGCTCACCCAAGCTGCACGGGTTCTGGCTGCAGACCTATGGCATTGCGGGCACCTACAGCGCGGAGGAAATCGCGCCGGAAGATTTTGCCGACTTCATCGCGAGCCTCGCCGAGCGCGGCTATGCAGGGGCCAATGTGACGATGCCCCACAAGGACATGGCGCTTCAACTGAGCGAGCCTGACGGGCGGGCGCTCGCCGTGGGGGCAGCCAACACGCTGTGGTTTGATAACGGCACGCTGAGGTCCACCAACACCGACGTGGAAGGCTTTCTGGGCTCGCTCGACACAGCGGCCCCCGGCTGGGACACGCGCACATCAAGCGCCATCGTTCTGGGCGCGGGCGGTGCCGGACGCGCGGTCATCTTGGGGCTGATCGAACGGGGGGTTGGCGAAATCCACGTGGTGAACCGCACGCTCTCCAAGGCCGTGGAGTTGCAGGAGCGTTTCGGCGCGGCGATTAAACCGGCCGGGTGGGACGATCTTGCCGGGCTGATCGATGGGGCCCGCCTGTTGGTGAACACCACATCGCTCGGCATGCATGGCGAACCCGCCTTGACCGTGGCGATCGACGGCATGGCGCGGGACGGTGTGGTGGCGGACATTGTCTATGTGCCGTTGAAAACCCAGCTGCTCATGGATGCTGAGGCCCAGGGCCTTGCCACCGCAAATGGGCTCGACATGCTGCTGCACCAGGCGGTGGGCGGGTTTGAGCTGTGGTTCGGCGCCCGGCCGGAGGTTACCGGTGAGCTCTATGATCTGCTGGCGGCTGATATTCAGGGCGGGGGGTAGAACAAGCGCCTGCACCCTTGCGAACGCGAGGGCCCACAGCTCTCCCCTTTCCTTTGGCTAAGACGGTCCTCGCTTTCGCAAGGACGCTGGGGGTTACTCCTCCCCCAGCACCTCGCGCAACACCTCGTCGGTATGCTCGCCGCAATGGGGCGGTGGGTGGCGGTAGGTGACCGGGGTTCTGCTGAACTTCACCGGATTGCCGATCAGGTCCACCTGGCCGCTCTCAGCCTTTGGCTGGGGCATGGAGATCTTCATGCCTCTGGCCAGCACCTGTTCGCTCTCAAACACCTCCGCAATGGTGTTGATAGCCCCGCCCGGCACATTGTTGGCCTCCATGCTGTCAACCAGCTCCTGCTTGCCCAAGGTCGCGATCTTATCGGCCAGAAGCGGGATCAACACCTCCCTGTTCTCAAGCCGTTTGGGGTTGGTGGCAAAACGCGCGTCCGTCGCCAGGTCCTCCAGCCCGATGATGGCGCAAAGCCGCTGGTACTGGCCATCGTTCCCCGCCGCAACAATCACATGTCCGTCCGCGGCCTGGAACACCTGATAGGGCACGATATTGGGATGCTGATTGCCCCGACGCTTGGGCTCTGCGCCGGAGAGAAGATAGTTGGTCCCCTCATTGACCAGCCAGGACACCTGGCTGTCCACCAGGGAGACGTCAATGTGTTGACCAAGACCGGTTTGATCGCGGTGGCGCAGAGCCGCCAGAATGCCGAGACCCCCATAGAGGCCGCAGACCACGTCGGCAATCCCCACGCCCACCTTCATCGGCTCCCCATCCGGCTCGCCGGTTAGGCTCATGATGCCGCCATAGCCCTGGGCGAGGAGATCGTAGCCGGGCCGATGGGCATTCGGTCCGGTCTGGCCAAAGCCCGTGATGGAGCAATAGATCAGGCCGGGATGGTCTTGCGAAAGGCTCTCGTAATCCAGCCCGTACTTCTTCAGGCCGCCCAGCTTGAAGTTTTCCACCAACACATCGCAATGACGCGCAAGCCGTCGGATGAGAGCCGCCCCGTCAGGCGTTGCCATGTCAATGGCGATCGATCGCTTGTTGCGGTTTGCCGCAAGATAGTAGGCGCTTTCAGAGGTGGGCCGGCCATCTGTGCCCGTCACGTAAGGCGGACCCCAGGCCCGGGTATCATCGCCCGCACCGGGCCGCTCAACCTTGATGATATCTGCTCCAAAATCCCCCAGCGTTTGGGTCATGGTGGGGCCGGCCAGGATCCGGGTGAGATCGAGCACCCTGATCCCCGCCAGAGGCCCCGTCACCGCGCCGGCCTGACCATCCGGCTCGCTCTGCTGGTCCATTCTTGCTTACCTCTCCGGCTGGCTCTTAGGGGGTCACGTTCCCATTCGCGCAAACCTTACAAGGTCCCCGGCAATTTAGACAGAGCGGAACCGTGGCCCCCAAACGCGCCGGGCGTCTCAAATTACATGTTCACATTCGAATAATGCAATGTATACTGAACCCAATGAAAGACCTCGCTAATGAGGCCGTCGGGAGGGCGCCAATGAAGTCTCCTTTTGCTTCGGTATGGCGAAGCACCGCTCGGGTTATGGCCTTGGCCCTGCCGACGCTTGCCGGCGCATCTTCTCTGAGCTGGGCGGAAACTCAGGAAGACAAATTCAAGAAAATCCTCGCCCAGGCCGACAGTGCCTATGGAGAGTATCTGGCCGGCCAATGTGTCACCTGCCATGCGCCCAGCGGCGCGGCGCAGGGCATTCCCCATATTCATGGGCTGCCGGATGTCTATCTCGTTCAGACCATGCTGGAATACAAAACGGGCATCGAAGGGCGCACGAACCCGGCCATGGTCAACATTGCCAAAAACCTATCGGACGAAGAGCTGGGGTCTTTGGCCAAGTACTTTTCAGAACAAAAGTCCACACAGTGAAACGATCAGAAGGGAGAAATGAAATGACCAAGATGACACGACGCAAGTTCGGAGCTCTGCTGGCCACCTCGGCGGCTGCAAGCACCCTGGCGGCGCCTGCCGTTTTGTCCGCCGCCAAGATGCGGCTTGTGGTCATTGGCGGCGGCCCGGGCGGCACAACGGCCGCGCGCTACGTGGCCAAGGGCTCCAAGGATGTTTCGGTGACCATCATCGAACCCAAGCAGAACTTCACCACGTGCTTCTACTCCAACCTCTATCTCGGCGGTTTCAGAACGCTGGCCTCCATCACGCACAGCTACGGCACTCTGGCGGGGCAGTATGGTGTGAACATGGTGCACGACGTGGCCGTGGATGTGGACCGGGCGGCAAAGACGGTAAAACTCGCCCGCGGCGCAGATCTTGGTTACGACCGGTTGGTGGTCTCGCCCGGCATCGAGATGCTTTACGACACGATCGAAGGCTACAGCCGGGAGGCGTCGACCATGATGCCCCATGCCTGGCAGGCCGGCACCCAGTCGGCCGCGTTGAAGACGCAGCTCGAAGCGATGGAAGACGGCGGGGTGGTTGTGGTGGCGCCGCCCCCCAACCCGTTCCGCTGCCCGCCTGGCCCCTATGAGCGCATTTGCATGATCGCGCACTATCTGAAGGCCAATAAGCCCAAATCCAAGATCATGGTGCTGGATGCCAAGAACAAGTTCTCCAAACAGGCGCTGTTCCAGGAAGCCTGGACCAACCACTATGACGGCATGATCGAGTGGGTGCCTGAAGAGGTGAGCGGCGGCGTGAAGGCCGTTAAGGCGGATTCCATGGAAGTGGTCATGGAGGATGAAACCGTGAAGGCCGCCGTGGCCAATATCATCCCGGCCCAGGCCGCAGGCATCATCGCAAAGCGTGCCGGCCTGACCAATGACGGCGGCTGGTGCGCCATCGATCCAAACTCCATGCGCTCCAAGGTGGATGAGAATGTGTTTGTGATCGGGGATGCCTCGGTGGCGTCGGCCATGCCCAAGTCCGGTTTCTCCGCCAACAGCCAGGCCAAAGTGGCCGCCAACGCGCTGCTGGCGGACCTGACCGGCTCGAAGAAGTTCCCGGCCAAGTTCCGCAACACCTGCTGGAGCCTGGTGGCCACCAATGATGGCGTCAAAGTGGGGGCCGACTACAAAGGCGGCGATGCCAAGATTGAAGTCACCAGCAAGTTCATCTCCAAGACCGGCGAAGCGGCCGATCTGAGAGCGCAGACCGCCGAAGAAGCCAATGGCTGGTATGACGGGATTACCAAGGACATGTTCGGCTAGATCGAACATGCTCTACCTCCCTGGAACGGGGCGCCGGCGCTTCCTGCAAGCCGCCGGCGCCTCGATCGCTCTTGCCGGCCTCAGCCCCCACGCGGCGTTGGCGTTTGCCGAACAGAAGAAAGCGCAAGCACCGGGCTATTTCCGGTTCATGCTCGGCACGTTTGAAATCACAATGCTGAGTGATGGGCTGAACCGAACCCCGTTTCGTTTCTCCGCATCAAATGTGCCGGAGGACGAGCTCAAGGCCTACCTGCATGCGCTGCGCCAGCCCACCGATGCGCGGGTGTCGCACCTGAATGTCTGCCTCATCAACACAGGCGAGACGCTTGTGCTGGTGGATTGCGGCTCGGGCGACAACTTCCGGGAGACCACCGGCAAGCTCACCGAGAGCTTGGAGGCTGCGGGCTATGCGCCGGAAGATGTGGACCACATTATCATCACCCACGGCCATCCGGATCACATTTGGGGCATCATTGACGACTTCGCCGAAGAGCCGCGCTTTGGCAATGCGCAGTACTCCATGAGCATTGGCGAGTGGGACTATTGGACCCAAAAGGACCTGGAGAGCCGCATGCCGGAGGGTTTCCGGTTCTTCGCCACCGGCGCCCACCGCAACCTCTTGCCCATCGCCGAGCGCACCACGCGCATCAAACCGGGCGCGGAAATCATGCCGGGCCTGCAGACGCTCCCCTCACGCGGCCACACAAAAGATCATATGTCGGTCCTTGCAACCTCGCGCGGCGAGAGCTTGCTGATTGTGGGCGACGCCATCACCCATCCTTTCATTTCTCTGGAGCACCCCGATTGGGAGCCCCAGATGGACATGGACAAGGCTGAGGCCGTGAAGACCCGCAAGCGGCTGATCGACATGGCCGCAACAGACAAGCTGCTGGTTGCGGCCTATCACATTCCGTTCCCGGGCGTGGGCCACATCGTTCCCAACGGCAGCGCCCATCGATGGGTGCCCATCACCTGGCAGTGGGAGCTGTAGAGCGGGGCCTCATGAACGCACGGTCATAAGCAGATTTGAGCGCGCGTGCCCAAGCGTCTGCTTTCGGTTGAACTTTTTCCGTCCGTTTGGCCTGCTCAGAGCTGCGCGAAATGGCCCTTTTCGGAAGTCACTGCTCTACAGCGCAACGGCAGCTGTGCGGACAAAGCGACCGGACTCGGGTAGGCCGCTGAATGTCTGGTTTTGATGGCGAAGCGGAAGTTTTTCGAGCGCTCCGGACTTCCGTTATGTGCCAATAATCACCCTTTGCCGATCTGACATCAGGGTCAGCTTTGCACCCCTTTCTGCTCTGCCGAGAGTACTGATCAGATGGCCGAAAGGGGCAACTCGCTAGAGTTTGCACCGCATGCAACTGCCCCGTCACCAATGCTCAATGAGCTTAGAGCAATGAGTTAAGACGCCTAACAACCATGGAAAGGTGGTTCCGGTGAACGAACCCCGCAGATTCAATGTCGCCCAGTTCAAAGTAGCGCTTCACAGCTCGAATCTCCTGCAACAGATCCCCGATCTCCTCCTTCCAATCCGTCTGAGGCAACAACTGAAACCACATGCGTGAGGTTTGATAAAACAGTTTGTCGGAATATTCTCGTAGCGGCCTGTTCCGAATTACGTTTTGGTATTGCTTGTGCAGGCCAATGTTGATCTCGCCAAACGTGCGGAAGTTCGGGTTCTCGTTTGCATCAAGGCATCGTTGCTCCAGAGCCGAAAGGGCATCGAATGCCTCCACCGTAGGCTCTAGGGGGCCGGATGGACCGATGATTTCCGCCAGCTTGATGCGCAAAAAATAGATATCTTTCAGTTATTGGAGATCAATTTCAGCAACGACGGTGCCGTGGCCCTGCTTCGATTGAATGAGACCATCGTTTTCAAGCATTTGTAGCACCCGCCTCAGAGGCGTTCTGCTGACGCCAAACTCATCAGCGAGGTCTCGCTCCTTGATGATCTCGCCAGGCTTGTAGTCCAGAAGACAGATGCGTTCGCGAAGCTCCTCATAAATCTGTTTTGCGCGTTGCTTTGGTCGATTCACCCCAGAACCTCAACTTTGCCAGGAGTTGCTTGCTGCGATGCAATTTGGGTATCAGCATCACGACAGAACGATTCAAACGCTTGAACTCGGTCTTCACTCTCGCAGAAGGAGGCGATGAGCCGAAACAAATTTCCGCGCTCGCTCGGCCAGGACCGTAGTTCAATCCCGCTCATGCCGAGCCTATCGGTAAAGCCTTTCGGCAAATATGCGAAAACCGCATTGATGTCGGTCGGATAGGCAAATTCAACACCTGGCACACGTGAGAGGGCGCGCCTCAATCGTTGCGCATTGCGGTTCGCCTTGTTGGCGCAAACGAGCCAAAGGTCGTTGTTGAGGTATGCCACAATCTGTGCCGACATATATCGCATTTTCGAGTTGAGAAGCCCTGCTCGTTTATGGCGGTAAGCAAGTTCGCTGGCAATATCCCTGTCAAATGCGATTACTACTTCAGCATTAATGGTGCCATTCTTGGTGGTTCCAAAAGACAGAACATCAACACCAGCCTTCCAGCTCATTTCCGCTGGCCTTACATCCAGACACAACAATGCATTGGCGAATCTGGCACCGTCCATATGCACCCTCAAACCAGAGTCATGGGCCAGCGCACATAGAGCTTCGATCTCTGCGACGGTGTACGTG
>JBCDDQ010000229.1:0-7928 GCA_039180225.1 Pseudomonadota bacterium | reverse complement strand
CGGCGTTTGGTGTGCTGAATATGTGGCCTTTGGCTATTGATTTAACAAACGAATGTTTTAAATATAACCAATCAACATTCTTGATATATAAATAGGACCCCTATGGCTCTCAATCTTGACGTCGATCTGCTGCGCACCTTCATCGCCATTGCCGACACAGGCAGCTTCTCAAGAGCCGGTCAGGAGGTGTTTAAGAGCCAATCGGCCGTCTCCATGCAGATGAAGCGGTTGGAGGAGACTGTGTCCAAGTCTCTTTTTGTGCGTGACGGGCGCATCAACCGGCTGACAGCAGATGGCGAACACCTGCTCGACTATGCCCGGCGCATCGTGCGCCTGTCCGATGAGGCCATGCAGGCCTTCACAGAACCAGATTGCGCCGGTGTCGTGCGTTTGGGCACGCCGGATGACTATGCGGAGCGGCTGTTGCCCGAGGTGTTGGCCACGTTCTCCCGCACCCATCCCATGGTGGAGGTCGATGTGGAGTGCCTGCCAAGCCGGGTGTTGCGTGAGAGGACCCAGGCGGGCGATTTGGACTTGTGCCTGCACACCTGCCAAGGCGGGGTGCTCTACGGCGAGGTGGTCCGCCAGGAGAGGCTCCTTTGGGTCACCTCCCCGCGTCATTGCGCACATGACAAAGAGCTGTTGCCCGTTGCCGTCTCTCACCCCAGCTGCGATTGGCGGCAAATGGCTCTGGAGGCGCTGGAAGGGGCGGGCCGGACCTACCGGATCGCCTATGCCAGCTCGAACAGCGTTGCGGTGACCGCAGCGATCATGGCGGGATTGGCGGTCGGCGCTTTGCCGGCGCTCAGCCTCCGGCCGGGCATGCGCATTTTGTCCGAGGCCGACGGCTTTCCATCACTGGGCGAGTTCAACATTGAGCTGATCACCAAGCCGGGCGAACTGTCCAGCGCTGCAGAGGCGCTGAGGTCTCAGATTATCGGATCCGTTTCGAACCTGGGCCGGGCACTGGTGGCGGCCGAGTAGGCTGAGCGCTTAAGCTTGCACCTTCTCAAGGTAGCGCTGCATGGACACCTCGGCCGTGGCATAGGCTTCTTGCAGCTCAACGTCCCAGTATTTCAGCTGATCTAGCGGGATGGGCTTGCCGGTCACGGCGCAGCGCACGAAATCGCCCTGTACCATGATTTGAAAATCGGAATCCAGATAGCGCACCCGCGCTTCGCGGCCCCCGATGAAATTTGGCTGGAACCTGTTCATAACGTTGTGTACCTAGGCGGTTGGCTCGGAAATTTCCATACCTTTTTTAGAACAAACTGCCCTGGCCTTCCTCAGAACCCTGTTTTTTCTTGGGACTGGGCTGGCGCGGCGCCTTGCCTGATAAGGCTCCATGCAAAGTGGCGGCCAGCCGGCCGTCCTGGAACTGGATCTCGGCGCGCTGTTCTGGCTTTGCCGCTTTGGCCGTGCGGATGGGCTTGCCGTTGCCATCGCGCACCAGGGCAAACCCGCGCTCCAAAACGGATTGATAGCCAAGGCTTGCCAACAGTTTGGATTGGGTGTCGAGACTTTGTCGCCTGATCTCCGTGGAGCGCTTGAACGCCCGGACGCTGCGCTCAAACAAGGCCCCAACAGCATCGGATTTCTGTGCCAGGCCCTGTTCCAGCGGACGGCGCGTTAAGCGCGCAGCCGTGGCGGCATAGCGGCTATGTTGGGCTTGAGTGCTGGTGCGCAGGGCCTGGCCGAGGCGCCCGGCCGCCGCATCAAGGCGCTGGCGCGGCAAGGAGAGCGCTTCGTCCAGCTTAGGCAAGCCGCGGCTGGCCGCTCTGAGCGCCTGTTTGCGGTCTGAGAGTGCCCGCGCCAAACCGCGCTGCAGGCGCGCGCTGTAATCGTCAACGGTTGCCGCCAGTTCCATGCGGACCGGCACAGCACGCTCCGCCGCACCAGTCGGCGTCGGCGCCCTGTGATCGGCCGCATGATCCACCAATGTCCAATCGGTCTCGTGGCCCACCGCGGAGATGATCGGAATGGTGCTGTCTGCCGCCGCGCGCACCACGGCCTCTTCGTTGAAGCCCCACAGGTCTTCCAGCGAGCCGCCGCCACGGGCCACAATGATCACATCAGGCCGGGCGATAGGCCCGTCCGTTTCAAGCGCATTGAAGCCGCGGATGGCCCGGGCGACCTCATCGCCCGATGTCTCACCCTGCACGCGCACGGGCCACACCACCACATGGCGCGGGAACCGGTCGGCGAGACGGTGCAGAATATCGCGGATCACGGCGCCTGAAGGCGAGGTGACCACGCCGATCACCTCGGGCAGGTAAGGCAAGTCTTTCTTGCGGTCTTCGTCGAACAGGCCTTCGGCGGCCAGCTTCTTGCGCCGTTCCTCCAACAGGGCCATCAGGGCGCCAGCGCCGGCCGGCTCCATGCTGTCGATGACCACCTGATATTTGGACTGGCCCGGGAAGGTGGTGATCTTGCCGGTGATAATCACCTCAAGCCCCTGTTCGGGCTGCACCTTGAGCCGCTGGGCAACGCCCTTCCAGACCACGCCGGAGAGCACGGCTTTCTCATCCTTCAAGTCGAGATACACATGACCCGAAGCGGGGCGCGAAACCCGTCCCAGTTCGCCGCGGATGCGCACATAGCCGAAGGTGTCCTCCACCGTGCGCTTTAAGGCGAAAGAGATCTCGCTGACGGAGTATTCCACCACATTGGGCCGTGCGGGGGCTTCGTCTTCTGCCTCATCGAAGGGCCAGCCTAAGGTGTCGTCGCTTGCCACCATCTTGCTCAATTGCTCTTTTGGTGTGTCTTTCCCCCGTGTAGCGGAGAGCCCGGCCAGCTGTCCACCCAGTTCCAAGGCTTATGCCCTGTCCTCACGCGTCGGACTGGGGCGCAATGGCCAGTTTGATCGAGATGAGGATCATGCCCAGCGCCACGATCTTCTGCCATGTGACCGGATCACCCAACAGCACAACAGCAGACAAAACGCCCACTACGGGTGCCAGAAGCGAGGTAATGGCTGCCACCGAGGCGGACAACCGGCCCACCAGGGCGGTCCAGAGCGCATAGCAGATTACCATGGGACCGAGGGCATGATAGAGCAGCGTTGCCAGCACTGGCGCACTCGGCACGGTCTGCTGCCACGGCGGCTCGAAGATCAGCACCAGCGGCCAGATGAAGACGCTGGAGGCCACAAAGAACCACACAGTGAGCGAGAGGGAGGACAGCTGCCACTTGCGCGCTTTCAGAGCCACATTGCCGAGCGCCCAGGAGAGCGCGGCCAGCAGCATGACGGCCGGGCCAACCGGATCGGAGATCAGCGCGCCGAGGTTCTCTGAGGCCAAGACCACGAGCCCACCCATGCCCACGGCGAGCGCAACAAGGCGCGCCCGGCCCAAACGTTCGCCCAAGAACACGGCCGCAAAGCCCGCTGTCATGGCCGGCATGGTGTAGGCGATGATGGCCGCCTTTGAGGTTTCGGTGAGCATCTGACCGAGCGCGGTGAGCACATTAAAGCCGCAGATCACCAGAAGACCGGTGAATATCATCGGGACCATCTCGCCCGGCACAGGTTTAAGACGCTCCCCTCTGGCCCAGGCGATCACTGCCAGGCACACAGCTGCCACCGGAAACGCCACCGCCCGGATGGTCATGGGCGGCATTTCGGTGAGCATATACTTCACCGCCGGCCAGTTCAGACCCCACAAGAGGCCAATCAGCACCACCGTCAGGAGGGGCGTGCCTTTGGCCTCCTGCGCCAAACGCCTAAACCTTCCCGTAGAGCGATGAGAGCGCCTGGCGCTGCTGGCCTGCCTCATCAAAGTTGGAAGGGTCGAGCCAGGCCACATGCGCTGCCTTAACGGCGGGCCAGTCCTTATCGATGACCGCGAACCAGGCCGTGTCGCGGTTGCGCCCGTTGTAATGGGTGGCCTGCCGGAAAATGCCTTCATAGGTGAAACCCAGCCGCTCGGCCGCCCGCCGGGACGGGGCGTTGAGCGCGTCGCACTTCCATTCATAGCGCCGGTAACCGAGGTCAAAGGCGTTCTTCATTTTCAGGTGCATCACTTCGGTGGCCATGGGCGTGCGCTGGAGCAGCGGGGAAAGGCGAATGTGGCCCACTTCGATGGAGGCCTCAACGGGTTTAATGCGCAGATAGGAACCAAGGCCAATGGTTTTGCCCGTCTGCTTGTCCATATATGCCCAGAACTGCGGATCGTCTTTCGTGCACGTGGTCTCCAGCCAGGTGCGATAGTCCTCAGGCGTGTCAAACGGCCCGTAGGGCAGATAGGTCCAACCGGCGCCGGTCTCATCCAGCAGGTTCGCCTCGTGCAGATCGCCAGCATGGCGCGCCGCATCCAGCGGCTCCACACGCACCCTTAAGCCCTCCATGGGAACGCGCGGCGGATAGGGCGGGCTTTGCCAGCCTTCCGGAAGGGCATCACCAATGGGTTGGCCGAGTTCGTTTTGACGGGGCATTTCTCTCTCCAGACGCTGCATCCAAAGCTGCGAGGCCTTAGGCCAGTTTTGGCCTTTGAAAAATATCCAAAATGGCCAATCACAGCCATACCACTTTTCACGCACCCAACAGGTTGTGCATATCCCGTTGCATCGCTCCGGCCGGGATGATTTATGGGCAGGCGCGAGAATGAAGGGAGGCCTGCAGATGAATATCCTGGTGATCGGCTCCGGCGGCCGTGAGCATGCCTTGTGTTGGGCCATCGCCAAAAGCCCGCTCTGCGACCGTCTCCTCTGCGCGCCGGGCAATGGCGGCATTGCGGATGTGGCCGAATGCGTGGCGCTGGATATCTCCGATCATGACGCAGCGATCGCCCTGTGCCGGAAAAATGACATCGACTTTGTGGTGGTGGGCCCGGAAGTGCCCCTTGTGGCCGGGATCGCCGATGATCTGACGGCGGCGGGGATCAAAACTTTCGGCCCGTCCGCCGCCGCCGCCCGGCTTGAGGGCTCAAAGGGCTTCACCAAGGATCTCTGCGCCCGGCACAACATTCCCACTGCCGCCTATGCCTGCTTCTCTGAAGCCGAACCGGCCAAGGCCTACGCGCGCGAACAATCGGCCCCGCTGGTGATCAAGGCTGACGGGCTTGCCGCCGGCAAGGGGGTTGTGATCGCCCAGAGCCTGGATGAGGCGTGCGAGACAATTGATGACATCTTTGCCGGTGCATTCGGGGACGCAGGTGCCGAGGTGGTGGTGGAAGAGTTTCTGGTGGGTGAGGAAGCCAGCTTCTTTGCGCTGGTGGACGGCAAGACCGCCCTGCCCCTTGCCACCGCGCAGGATCACAAGCAGGTAGGCGACGGCGACACCGGGCCCAACACGGGCGGCATGGGGGCCTATTCTCCGGCGCCCGTGATGAGCGATGCGCTCTGCCAGCGCACCATGGATGAGATCATTTCGCCCACCGTCGCAGCCATGGCAGATGCGGGCACGCCCTTCCGAGGCGTGCTGTTTGCCGGCCTTATGATCACTGAAAAAGGTCCGCAGCTGATCGAGTATAATGTGCGCTTCGGCGATCCGGAAACCCAGGTGCTCATGGTGCGTCTTAAGGATGATCTGGTGACCTTGCTTCTGGCCGCTGCCGATGGCCAGCTCGATCATGTGTCCGCCCGCTGGAGCGACGATGTGGCCCTGACGGTGGTGATGGCTGCCAAGGGCTACCCGGGCTCCTATGAAAAGAACACGGAAATCGGCAACCTGGCAGAGGCCGGCGCGGCGGAGACGGTAGAGATCTTCCACGCCGGAACAGCACGCTCTGAGAGCGGCGCGTGTCTCGCCACCGGAGGCCGCGTGCTGAACGTCACCGGCACTGGCGCAAGCGTCGCCGAAGCGCAGGCTGGGGCCTATGCGGCGGTGGACAAGGTGGACTGGCCAGCCGGCTTCTGCCGACGCGACATCGGCTGGCGGGCCGTGGTGCGCGAAATTTCATGAACGACGCTCATTAAAGCCTTTGCGATCCTGTATTGAAGAGGTAAGGTCGCCCGCATCATGACCCATGACAGCCGCCAAGCCGCCTATGAGGGCACCAAGCCGGTCGCCGAAGCCCTGAGCTTCGATGAGCGCAAGCTGGAGGCTTATCTTGCAGACCATATTGAAGGCTTTGCCGGGCCCATCCGGGTGGAGCAGTTCAAGGGCGGGCAGTCCAATCCCACCTACAAGATCACGGCCGCCTCAGGGGCCTATGTGCTGCGCCGCAAGCCGCCGGGCAAACTGTTGCCGTCGGCCCATGCGGTTGACCGCGAGTTCAAGGTGATCTCGGCCCTATATGCGCAGGACTTTCCCGTGGCCCGGCCTCATCTGTTGTGCGACGACGACGAGGTGGTCGGCACCATGTTCTACGTGATGGATTTCGTGGATGGACGTGTCATCTGGAACCCCCATGTGCCGGACGTTTCGCCCCAAGAGCGTGCGGCGATCTTCGACACCCTCAACGCGACAATCGCACGCCTGCACAGCATCGATGTGGACACTGCCGGACTGTCTGATTTCGGCCGCCCGGAAGGCTATGTGGCGCGCCAGATCAAACGCTGGTCGGAGCAGTATGTGGCCTCGATCGACAGCGAGATTGAGGAGATGAACAACCTCATCGCCTGGCTGCCGGGCGCCTGCCCGCCGGACAACCCGCCCACCATCGTGCATGGGGATTTCCGCCTGGACAATGCCATTCTCCACCGCACTGAGCCGCGCATCCTTGCGGTTCTGGATTGGGAGCTGTGTACCCGGGGCGATCCGATTGCCGATTTCACCTACCACATGATGCAGTGGCGCATGCCCATAAGCGATGGGGTGGCGGGCGTCGGCTCCCTGGTGGGTCACGACTTGAAGGCTCTAGGCATTCCCGAGATTGAGGACTACGCCGCGCGATATTGCGAGCGCACCGGGCGCGATCATATCCCCAATTTTGATTTCTACTTTGCCTACAACTTCTTCCGTCTGGCGGCGATCTATCAGGGCATTGTGGGCCGCGTGCGTGACGGCACAGCCGCCAATCCCAATGCCGCCGCCATGGAGGCGCTTGTGGGGCCGATCTCCAAAGTGGCCTGGGATTATGCAAAGAGGGCCGGTGCATGAGCACACCGCGCATCGGGCTTGCGCTTGGCGGCGGATCAGCTCGCGGCATTGCCCACATTCCCATGGTGGAGGCCTTTGACGAGCTGGGCCTGAAACCGGCGCGTATTGCCGGCACCAGCTTCGGGGCCTTGGTTGGAGCCGCGTACGCGTCAGGACTGACAGGCCAGGATATCCGCGAGCACACTATAGCTGTCCTGGGCAACCGGATAGAGACGGCCCGGCGGCTTTTTGCCAGCAAAGATGTGAACGTGTGGGATTTGTTCGACGTGAAGTCCTTTGGCAACGTGATGATCGAAGGGTCCAAGCTGGCCGATCTTGTGCTGCCCAAGAAGACGGTCGATCTTGTGGACCAGACGAATATCCCCCTTTCCATCATCGCAACCGATCTGACTACCCAGGAAGAGGTGGTGATCACCAGCGGGGACATGCGCGCCGCGGTGGCTGCCAGCATGGCGATCCCCGGGCTCATTCAAGCCCCCAAACATGAAGGGCGCATGCTGGTGGACGGCGTGATGAGCAACCCGGTACCGTTTGAGCGCGTGACCGAGGACACGGACTTCATTGTGGCGATTGACGTGACCGGCGGACGCTTGAGCGAAGAAGAGCATGAAACCGCCTCCAACCTGCAGCGCGCCTTTCGCTCGATTTATGTGATGCAGCACCACATCACCCGCCTGCGCCGCGAGAAGGTGGACCCGGAGATCTACATCTATCCGCCGGTAGACCAGTTCCGGGCCGGCGAGTTCTTCAAGGCGCGCGACATCATGGCCGCCGCACGCCCGGCGAAGGATGAGCTGAAACGTGCGCTGGAGGGCGCCGTGAGAGCGCTTGGGGGCTAGCGCCGCGCCTGAAAAAACGCGCGCAACAGCTCAGAGGACGCCGTTTCCTG
>JBCDDQ010000228.1:0-7939 GCA_039180225.1 Pseudomonadota bacterium | reverse complement strand
GGAAGATGGCCCGTGGCCGCGGGGCGAGAACAAATGTGTCTGGCCGCTATGAGACCAACAAACGCCTGTTGTTTGATGACGGCTGGCAAACCTTGGGAGATCAGCCCGCAATCAAAACCGAAGTGTTTGAAGAACAGCCTAAGGCGTTGATCAACAAGAACTCTTCGCCTGACCTCGGATTTGATCTTTCGATCAATCCCTACCGGGGTTGCGAGCATGGCTGTTCCTACTGCTACGCCCGCCCGGCCCATGCCTATGTAGGCTTGTCGCCTGGTCTCGACTTTGAAAGCAAGCTGTTTGCCAAACCCGATGCGGCCCGAGTCTTGCGCCAGGAGCTGATGGCCCCCGGATACAAACCCTCGCTCATCGTGCTTGGCGGCAACACGGACGCGTATCAACCAATCGAGAGGCGCTACAGGATTACCCGGCAAATCCTGGAGGTTTTGCTGGAATTCAAGAATCCCGTTGGCATCGTCACCAAATCTGCCTTGGTCTTGCGGGATTTGGATCTTCTCCAAGCTCTGGCGGAGCAGGATTTGGTAAGTGTGGCCATTTCGGTCACGTCTATGGACGGGGGCTTGGCCCGCAAAATGGAGCCACGGGCCGCAACGCCCATGAAACGGTTGCAGGCCCTGGAGGTGCTGTCCGCCTCTGGAGTGCCGACAACGGTGATGGTTGCACCAGTGGTTCCGGCCATTAATGACAGCGAGATCGAGGCCATCCTCAAGGCCGCATCTGCGGCCGGTGTGAAGGAAGCAGGATACATTCTCCTGCGCCTGCCACTTGAGCTGCGCGAGCTGTTTCGCGAGTGGCTTCAATCTGAGTTTCCCGACCGCGCGGCCCATGTTCTTTCGCTGATGAAATCCATGCGCGAGGGCAAGGACTACGATCCCACGTTCGGCAAGCGCATGAAGGGGGTGGGGCCTTATGCCTGGTCTATCGGACGCCGGTTTGAAGTCATGGCCAAGCGGCTTGGGCTGAATGAGTTCAAGCGCGAGCTGCGCACAGATCTGTTTGAGCGGCCCGCCCAGCCCGGAGACCAACTCAGCCTCTTGTAAGCCTTGCCAGCGAACCCGTTTCGGGGTCACAGTGCTGCGATGGGGCGCAATGATTCTCGCAAACCCGATTATAGCCTTGAGCAGGCGGCGCTGACGCGCGGCTTTACGCGCATTGCCGGGATCGACGAAGCGGGCCGCGGGCCGTGGGCCGGACCGGTGGTGGCCGCTGCGGTGGTTTTGGAAGTTACCTGCATCCCAGATGGGTTGAATGATTCCAAGAAACTGACTGAATCAAAACGGGAATCTCTGTTCGATCAGATTATGGGATCGGCGGATGTGGGCGTCGGCATTGCCGATGTGGAGCACATTGATCGTCTGAACATCCTCAGAGCCACACTGTGGGCAATGGGGAAGGCGGCTGATGAACTGAGAAAGCCTGCAGACTTCAGCCTGATCGACGGCAACAAGACGCCGGATCTGCCTATGCCAAGCCAAACCGTGGTGAAGGGGGACGGGCGGTCGTTGTCGATCGCGGCCGCCTCCATCATCGCCAAGGTGACGCGCGACCGGATCATGCGCGAGTTGGCAGCTGAGTTTCCGGCCTATGGCTTTGAACGCCATAAGGGGTACGGGACGGCGTTCCATCAAAACGCGCTGGCGCAAAATGGGCCGTGCCGCCATCACCGCAGGTCGTTTGCCCCCATCCGGGCGCTGCTGGAGACCAACGCCGCTTAACGGGCGTTAACCATAAGTGCTCGCGCGCCTTTACGGCGAATCCACTTCGTGCGCCATTGTCTCATTGGTAAGTGGCGTATGAGGATCTGCACATGGGGTTTGAGGCTAAACCCGATCTGGCCCGGTTTGAAAACAAAATTCTGAAAGGCGACTGCCTGGAACAGCTGAACACGCTGCCGGCAAAGTCTGTGGATCTGATCTTTGCCGACCCGCCCTATAACCTCCAGTTGGAGGGCGATCTGAGGCGACCGGACAACTCGGAGGTGGATGCGGTCAATGATCATTGGGATCAGTTTGACTCATTTGCCGCCTATGATGCCTTCACCAGAAAGTGGCTGACCGCATGCCGCCGGGTGCTCAAGGACACCGGCACCCTCTGGGTCATCGGCTCCTATCACAACATTTTCCGCGTGGGCACGGCCTTGCAGGATCTTGGCTACTGGCTGCTCAATGACGTGGTTTGGCGCAAGACCAATCCAATGCCCAATTTCCGCGGTCGCCGCTTCACCAATGCCCATGAGACGTTGATCTGGGCAGCCAAGGGGGCGGACGAAAAGGGCTATACATTCAACTACAGCGCCATGAAGGCGCTGAACGATGACCTTCAGATGCGCTCCGACTGGCTCTTGCCGATTTGCAATGGTGCAGAAAGGCTGAAGGATAAGAAGGGCCAGAAGGCGCATCCCACCCAGAAGCCGGAGGCCTTGCTGCACCGGATCATCCTCGCCTCATCCAACCCCGGTGACATTGTTTTGGATCCGTTCTTTGGAACCGGCACCACTGGCGCGGTGGCCAAGCGCCTGGGCCGCAACTGGATCGGCATTGAGCGCGAGCAGGCCTATATCGACGTTGCCGCTGAACGGATCCTGAACGTTGAAGAGGGCTCTGGTGAAGCCGTTGAGTTCACCAAGGGCAAGCGCGCTGAGCCGCGCGTGCCCTTTGGTACACTGGTGGAAAGAGGGCTGATTGAGCCGGGCGCAACGCTCTATGATCCCCATCAGCGCCATGCCGCCCGGGTGCGGTCCGATGGCTCCATCGCCTGCAGGGATGCGACGGGCTCCATCCACAAGATCGGCGCCCATGTACAAGGTGCAGAAGCCTGCAACGGCTGGACCTTCTGGCACTACCGCCAGGGCCGCAAATACATTCCAATCGATCTCTTGCGCCAACAGGTCCGTCAGGAGATGAGAGCCGCTCAGTAGGCGCACTCTTCGAACACTTTGTTGATGTTGCCGCCCCAGGGGCCGTGGAACCGCTCCAACAGCCGTTCCGCCCGGGTCACGCCGCTGGCCGCCACCTCTTCAATGACGTCGAGGAAGATGGTTTCATCGCTGCCCATGCCGTCCTGAATGTTGCGCGCCGCCAGGCCTGCCTTGGAAAGCTCCACCACTTTGCGGGCCGTGTCCAAGATTGTGCCGTTGCGGAACGGTGCATTCAGCCCTTGCGCCGGAACGGCTTCTCGCAAAGCCTGGCGTTCTTCTTCTGTCCAATCCTTGACCAGGTCCCAGGCGGCATCCAGCGTTGAGGTGTCGTACAGCAGGCCCACCCAAAATGCCGGGAGCGCGCACAGTTCCTTCCAGGGCCCGCCATCTGCGCCGCGCATCTCCAGGAAGCGTTTCATGCGCACTTCGGGGAAAATGGTGGTCAGATGGTCCGACCAGTCCTTCAACGTGGGCAACTCGCCTTCAAAGCCGGGCAGCTTGCCCGCCATAAAGTCGCGGAAACTGAGGCCGGACACATCGTTGTAAACGCCGTTGCGGTAGATGAAGTACATCGGCACATCAAGGGCATATTCCGCATAGCGCTCAAAGCCGAAGCCGTCTTCGAAAACGAACGGCAACATGCCCGTGCGGTCCGGATCGGTGTCGGTCCAGATGTGGGACCGGTAGCTCAAAAAGCCGTTGGGCTTACCTTCTTTGAACGGTGAGTTGGCGAACAGGGCGGTCGCAATCGGCTGAAGCGCCAGAGAGACCCGCATCTTCTTAACCGCGTCGGCTTCGGAGGCAAAGTCCAGATTGACCTGCACCGTGCACGAGCGGAACATCATATCGCGCCCCAGGTTGCCCTTCTTGGCCATGTAGGCCCGCATGATCTTGTAGCGGCCCTTGGGCATGATCGGGGTTTCCTCAAACCGCCACTTGGGCGAAAAGCCCAGACCCAGAAAGCCAATGCCAAGACCTTCATCCACCTCGCGCACCTGCTTGAGGTGACCGTTCACCTCGCTGCAGGTCTGGTGCAAGTGTTTCAAGGCCGCACCTGAGAGCTCAAACTGCCCGCCTGGCTCGAGCGAGACGTTGCCATGGCTCACCGGATCGCTGAGGCCGATGATGTTGTCGCCCTCCATAACGGGGTCCCAGCCGAAACGCTCCTGCATACCCAGCAACATGGCCTGCACCCCGCGTTCCCCCTCATAGGGGATCGGCGAATAGTCTTCGGTATGAAAGCCAAACTTTTCGTGTTCGGTGCCGATGCGCCAGTCTTCCGGCGGCTTACAGCCGGCTTCAATGTCGGCCACAAGCTCATCAAAGCTCTCGATGGGCTTTCGCGATTTTGGAGTATCGGGGGAGGGTATGCTCACAACGTCAAACCAATGTGCAGGTTGGATAGGCACGCGGGTACAAAAATGTTCCGGCAGACCGGAGCCGGTGTGCTGTACCCGTGAATAGCTTTGCGGGCAAGTGTCAATTCGGTCAGTGCCAGTCTCCAAGGACCGATTGTACGAGGGCCAGGGCAGCCGTGCCGGCCGTGTCGGCCCTCATCACGCGCGGGCCGAGAGAAATGGCCACAACGAACGGGAGGCTTAGCAGCTTTTGCCGTTCGGTGGGGCTAAAGCCGCCTTCCGGCCCGATCAATACTGCCGACGGACCAGGCGGCAGCGGCTGCAGAACGGCCAGGGGCGAGGCCACCGTGGCTGCTTCATCGCAAAAGATAAGGCGGCGTTCACGATCCCAGCCGTCCAGAAGAGGGTCAAAACGGATAGGCGCACAAACCTCCGGTACACTTAGCAGATTGCATTGCTCAGCAGCTTCAATCGCATTGGCACGCATGCGCTCCAGCTTCACGCGCGCCACGTTTGTGCGCTCTGTGAGCACCGGCTGGAGGCGCGTGGCGCCCAACTCGCTCGCCTTTTGCACCATGTAATCGAGCCTAGCATGCTTCAGCGGCGCAAAGTGGTACTGAACGTCGGCAGGCATGCTCTGCTCTCTGGTCAGGCGTTCTGCTTGCAGCGTGCCGCCGCGCTTGCTCAAGGTGCGAACCGTGCAGGACCATTCCCCGTCCTTGCCGTTGAACAGGCGCACCTGATCTCCCGGCCTGAGGCGCATCACGTTTCCCAGATAGTGGCTCTGGGTCTTCGTAAGGTCTACCTCCAGGTTCGCAGAAAGGGCCTGCTCGGTGTAAAGGCGTGGTGTTTTGGGCAGGTTATCGCTCATCATCGCTGGTGTTAGCGCGCCCTGGTGCCTGTGTCATCCCATCCCTGGTTGTAAGACGCAGAATGCGCTAGATTTGGTGCGAGATGTTCAAGCCCTCTGGAGATATTACCGTTGCGGACCGGGCCCATGATTGGGTGGAGCGGTTCCTGCCGCGCCCCACACGTCCCTATGCGCGGCTCTCCAGGTTCGACAGGCCCATAGGCACCTGGCTGCTGCTTTTGCCCTGCTGGTGGTCCACAGCCATGGCCACAGGGGCCGTTGGTGGCGGTATGCCTTCAATCTGGTTTCTCATTTTGTTTGCAATCGGGGCAACGGCGATGCGCGGTGCGGGCTGCACCTACAACGACATTGTGGACCGTGATTTTGATGCTCAAGTGGCCAGATCGCGCTCACGTCCGATCCCGGCAGGCCAGGTGAGCGTCACTCAAGCCTGGATATTCCTGGTGGCACAATCGCTCACCGGGCTCTTGGTGTTGCTGCAGTTCAACACGTTCGCCATCATTGTCGGTTTGGGATCTTTGCTGGTGGTGGCGGCCTACCCGTTCATGAAGCGCATCACCTATTGGCCGCAATTTGTGTTGGGCCTGGCCTTCAACTGGGGCGCATTGATGGGCTGGGCCGCGGTTACAGGAGAGCTCAGCCTGGCGCCCGTGCTGCTCTATATCGGGGGCATTCTGTGGACCCTGGCCTATGACACCATCTATGCTCATCAGGACAAGGAGGACGACGTTCTCATCGGCCTCAAATCCACGGCCTTGAAGTTCGGCACAGCCACCGGCACCTGGCTTGCCTGGTTCTTCTCAGGCGCATTCGTGTTCATTGCCACGGCGGCCTACTTGGCGGGCTCTGGTCCGATCTTTTTTGCCGGGCTGCTCGCAGCAGCCGCGCATGCGCTCTGGCAGCTGCGCACGCTTGACATTGACAACCCGGAGCTGTGTTTGAGGCTGTTTAAGTCAAACCGCGATCTGGGCTTGATCATATTTGCCGCTTTCACGGTTGATGCGTTGCTGAAGGCGTCCTAGATAGGCGGCAATGAGCACCTATGACGATTCCCACCTACTGGCTGTTGCTGATCAGTGCCTGAGCCGCGCTGCCGCCGAGGGCGCAGATGGAGCTGATGTCATCTTGGGCGAAAGCCTCTCGGTTTCTTCGACGGTTCGCCTTGGGGCGCTGGAAGATGTGGAACGTTCGGAAGACGTGGAGATGGGCCTCAGGGTCTTCGTGGGCAACGCGCAAGCCATCGTCTCCACCTCCGACTTCAGCGAGCAAAGCATAAAGGAAACCACGGCCACCGCCGTCGCCATGGCAAAGGCCGCTCCGCCTGATCCTCACGCAGGATTGCCGCGCGAAGCAGACCGAACAGCCTTTACCGGGGATCTTGATCTTTTCGATGAGTTTGCCCCAACCACCGATCAACTGCGCGTCATTGCAGGCGAGGCCGAAGAGGCCGCCCTTGCGGTAAACGGTGTGAGCAACTCCATCGGGGCCTCCGCGAGCCATGGGGTCACCGGCGTGGTGCTGGCAGCCTCCAACGGCTTCTCCGGCGCCTATCGCCGCTCCAGCCACTCTTTGTCCTGCGCGGTGCTGGCCGGAGAGGGAACCGCCATGGAGCGTGATTACGAATTCAGCTCCAAAGTTCATCATTCAGACCTGAAAAGTGCAAAAGATGTGGGGCTCACCGCCGGTGACCGGGCCGTGAAGCGTCTGGGCGGGCGCAAGATGCCGACCCAGCAGGTGCCGGTCGTCTATCACCCGCGCGTTGCCTCCCAGCTTCTGGGCAACCTGGCCAGCGCGATTTCCGGCAGCGCCATTGCCCGCGGCACGTCCTTCTTGAAGGACAAACTGGGCGAGCAGGTGTTCGCAGATCACATCACCATCATGGACGATCCACTATTGGCCCGCGGCTCGCGCTCTCGTCCCTTCGATGCTGAGGGGCAATCGGCTGAGGCGCTGAAACTGATTGATGCGGGCCGGCTCACCACCTGGCTATTGGATTTCCGCACCGCCAATCAGCTGGAGCTTAAAACCAATGGCCGTGCATCGCGCGGGATCTCCAGTGGTCCCTCTCCAAGCTCGACCAACCTTTATATGGAACCTGGCGCGGTCAGTGTCGCCGAGCTGTTGGGCGACATCAAGCAGGGCTTCTTCGTGATGGGCCTGATGGGCCGCGGCGGCAGCGTGATCACGGGAGACTACAGCGAGGGGGCGAACGGCTTCTGGATCGAAAACGGCGAAATCACGCACCCCGTGACGGAAGTCACCATCGCGGGCAATCTGGCCGACATGTACAAGGCCGTCACCCCGGCCGATGATCTTGAGTTCAAGGGGGCCGTCAACGCGCCCACACTGCGCATAGAGGGCATGACCGTTGCCGGTAGCTGACACGCATCCGCTGAGCCGCGATCACAAGGTTCTTCTTGAGGCCATGGGCGAGGCGGGCGAGCTTGCAAGATCCTTGTTCGATCGGGGCGTGGAAACCTGGGAAAAAGAGGACAAGACGCCTGTCACCGAAGCCGATTTGGCCGTGGACACCTTGTTGCGTGAGAGGCTGGCGGCGGCATGTCCGGAGTATGGTTGGCTCTCCGAAGAAACCCAGGAAAATCCGGCCCGCCGGAGTTTCAAGCGGGTTTGGATTGTCGATCCGATTGATGGCACCAAGGGTTTCGTGCGCGGTACCGACCAGTGGTGCATCTCTGCAGCTCTGGTTGAGGACGGCCTGCCGCTGTTGGGCATCATCGTCAACCCGGTGCGCGGTGAGCTCTTCCAGGCCGTGCG
>JBCDDQ010000227.1:0-8057 GCA_039180225.1 Pseudomonadota bacterium | reverse complement strand
GGCCATTGAGACGCTGCAATATGGCCGCGCGCTGTTTCACCAGGTCATCATTGCTCGGGCTCGCGCGCTCCGTCACCGCCAGCGCGGCATCGATGATGGGTTGATAACCCGTGCAGCGGCAGAGATTGCCCTGCAGGGCCACCTCCACATCCCCCACCGTGGGCGCCGGCGTGGTCATCCACAACGCACAGAGCGACATAACGATGCCCGGCGTACAGAAGCCGCACTGGCTGCCATGATGGTCCACCAATGCTTGCTGCACCGGGTGCAGCGCGCCATCAGGGCCCGCCAGATGTTCCACGGTGACCACATGACAACAATCCACTGATGCCAAAAGGCGGATGCACGCGTTGACGGTTTCATAAACCAGCTCGCCGCCCATGCGACGTCCGACCAACACAGTGCAGGCGCCGCAGTCACCTTCGGCACAGCCCTCTTTGGTGCCGGTCAGACGGCGATCAAGGCGCAAGTGATCCAGCAGAGTGTCAGAGGCGCCCACATCGCTCAGGTGCACTTCCTCATCGTTCAACAGTAGCCTGATTTCGGTGCGGGCAGAGCTCACAGGTCAACTCCCCCTGTATGTGGAGTAGCCGTACGGCGAGAGCAGCAATGGCACGTGATAGTGCTGACCTGCATCAGCAATACCAAACCTGATGGGTATCTCGTCCAGAAACAGCACCTCCCCGCCGGCGCCACATGCGCGCAAGTAGTCACCTGCCTTGAACACCAGCTCATAAGAGCCCGCCGTAAAGTGCGCACCAGCCAGCATCGGCTCATCTGTGCGCCCATCTTTGTTGGTGACGGCTGAACTCATGTGCTTGCGCTCTGCCCCCTCCAGACAATAAAGCTCTATCTTCAAACCGGCGGCCGGCGT
This sequence comes from Pseudomonadota bacterium, assembly GCA_039180225.1. Lineage (GTDB taxonomy): Bacteria > Pseudomonadota > Alphaproteobacteria > Rhizobiales > CAJQND01 > JAAEUE01. The sequence goes on along the minus strand of JBCDDQ010000227.1, from coordinate 7,183 downwards.
GCCAAGGGCAGTGTCCAAAACATGAGTGGTGAGACGGCCGGAGCCGGATGCGGCGGTCATGCAAGTCCTCTAATTGCCGAACGCGTGTCTTAACCATTAGATCGCGCCGGATTGCCAAACGATACAGCGTAAATTGCTTATCTCTTTCAATGGATTTTTGAAAATGAGCCCATTAAAAGTGAGATATGTCTGGTCACCAAATCTAGAGGATTAAAGAGCATTGGACCATGCGATACCCGCGCGACCTTAGCGGATATGGAGCTCGGACCCCAGCGGCGAACTGGCCGGGCGGCGCGCGCATCGCTGTCCAGTTTGTGGTGAACTACGAGGAAGGTGGCGAGAACTGCCTGCTCCATGGCGATGCCGCCTCAGAGGCATTCCTGTCGGAAACGGTCGGTGCTGAGCCCTGGCCGGGGCAACGCAACTGGAACATGGAAACCATCTATGAGTACGGCGCGCGGGCCGGCTTCTGGCGCCTCCACCGTCTCTTCACCGCCAAGAACATTCCGGTGACGGTCTACGGCGTGGCCACGGCCTTGGCCAGAGGCCCGGAGCAAGTGGCGGCCATGCAAGAGGCCGGCTGGGAAATTGCCAGCCATGGCCTGAAATGGATCGACTATAGGGATTTCTCGATTGAGGACGAGCGGGACCACATGGTCGAAGCCATCAGGCTGCACACAGAAGTGACGGGAAAGCGGCCACGGGGCTGGTACACAGGGCGCTGCTCAATGAACACGGTGAATCTGGCCGCTTCTGAGGGCGGCTTTGTCTATGTGGCCGATTCCTATGCCGATGATCTGCCTTATTGGCACGCTCATGAGGGCAACCAACAATTGATCGTCCCCTACACCCTTGATGCCAATGACATGCGCTTTGCCACCCCGCAGGGCTTCAACTCTGGCGATCAGTTTTTTGCCTACCTCAAAGACAGTTTTGACATGCTCTATGCGGAGGGCGAAGCCGGGACGCCGAAGATGATGTCGGTTGGCCTGCACTGCCGCCTGGTCGGGCGTCCGGGCCGTGCCGCGGCGCTGGACCGGTTCATGGACTATGCCGCCTCCCATGAGAAGGTGTGGTTTGCCCGCCGCCTCGATATTGCCGAACACTGGATTGCCACACACCCTGCCCCGTCCCTGGATGGCAGGCCTTCGCAGATGGACCGCAGCCAGTTCATCGGCGCGTTCGGCGGCGTGTTTGAGCATTCCCCGTGGATCGCCGAGCGGGCCTTTGACGGCGAGCTGGGCCCTGCCCACGATACGGCCGTTGGTTTGCATTCCGCTTTGGCGCGGGCGTTCAGAAGCGCGAGTGATGAGGAACTCCTGAACGTGCTCAAAGCGCATCCAGATCTCGCTGGAAAACTGGCGGCGGCCAAACGGCTGACCGCTGAATCGACCGCCGAGCAGGCGTCTGCCGGTCTGGACGCCCTCACCGATGCGGAACGCGCCCGGTTCACGCAGCTTAATGAGACCTATACCCAGCGCTTTGGATTTCCCTTCATTCTGGCCGTAAAAGGCCGCAGCAAGGATGAAATTTTGGCCAACTTTCAATCCCGGGTGGACAGCGCGCGTGGCGCGGAGTTCGCTGAAGCTTGCCGCCAGGTGGAGCGCATTGCAATGTTGCGCCTGAAAGACCTGTTGCCTGGTTGAGCAAGAGTAGTGAGCGCGTCAGGAGCGCCCGTTCAACTCACTTTCGGGCCTCTGTTGGGCGAGATGAGCACTTCGATAGGTAGAGCAAGCTACAGATGCACGCTTTAGCACTTACTGTGATCCTGCCCGAAACGTGATCGTTTGTCGGACGGGCACCGGGTCATACTGCTGAAACATCGAGGGAAAAATGGCGGGAGTGACGGGGCTCGAACCCGCGACCTCCGGCGTGACAGGCCGGCACTCTAACCAACTGAGCTACACCCCCGCTGGGTGTACGGGTTCGCCCAAAGACGTCCCGAGAGGTGGTGGTCATTAAACCGCACAAACCGCCAAGTCAAGCCAATCTGAATGCGGTCTGCCGCAATCTTCCCAGGGGCAAAAAAATTGCCTCTGCGATGAGCCCGTCAAAGCGCCTTCAATCCCTTCCGGTAGCGCCTTTGGTTCTGCACATAGTGCGGGCCCGCATAGGCCATCTTGGCCGCTTCTTCGTCGCTCAATGTGCGCACCACCTTGGCCGGGATGCCGACCGCAAGGGCATTGTCCGGAATGGTCTTGCCTTCCGCCACTAACGCGCCGGCGCCAACAACGGCGTTTTTCCCGATGACGGCGCCATTCAAGACCGTTGCCCCCATGCCGATAAGCGCATTTTCACCCACCACACAGCCATGCAACATGGCCTGGTGGCCCACCGTCACATTCTTGCCAAGCACCATGGGAAAGCCCGGGTCGGTGTGCAGCACGCTGGCATCTTGCACATTGGTTCCCTCTCCAATTGTGATGAGCTCGTTGTCGCCACGCACCACCGCGCCGAACCATACGCTGGCACCGCTTTCCAGCTTCACATTGCCAATCACATCAGCGGACGGCGCCACCCAGCAATCTCCATCTTCTGGAAGTTGGGGCGCGATCCCATCAAGAACATAAAGCGTCATTATCTTTTCCTTGGTTGGCGGTGATGGTGCCATATTGATCTTGGCACCGGCCAATGCAATAGCTAGCGTAAAGAAGTGTTGATGGGCGGAACCGATCTGGAACCGGTGTTTGAGTATGGTTGACGACCAGCGCGAAGACTTTGGGCTGCTTTATGCGCAACTGCGCAACACACAGCGCGTTTCCCTCAAGCAGCGCTCGATCTGGGTGATCATGTCGATCATGCTGATCGGATTTATCGCCTCCGCGGGCACCATCATGGCCTACTACTTCCTGCCCAATCAGGACCTGCTGTTCGGCGAGCGCAAAAGCGCTGGCTCCATGGATAAGCTTATCCATGTGGACTACAATCAGGACGAATACATTATCCCCGAACCCTTCGTGCGCAATGTGGAGCGCACGGTGATTGGCGGCGTGAAACGCATCGAGGTGCGTGTGCCCTGGCCTTATTGGTCGGGAGATCGCAAGCCGATTTTCGCCGACGCCCTCAACCGGCTCGCCGGCTCCTTGTTTATCAGCTTTGAGCCGCGGCCCGATGACCTCACCCCGGAGGAGCGGGTCGCACGGGTGTATTTCCGATACTTTGCTGGACAGCCGGCTGCCACTGCAGAAGGCACGGAGCGGTTTACGTTTCGCTCCAATTCCCCATTTCCCTTTGCGGAACTCTACAAGGGGACCCTGGACGGACGCCCTGTCATCATCCGCTGTGAACCCGGTTCTGAGCGCAGCGGACCATCGCTGTGCGAGAGCGAGATTCCGCTGAACAAGACGACCATGGCGCGCTACCGGTTTCACCGGCGCCACCTGCCGGAATGGCGGGCCCTGGACAAAACGGCACGCGAGCTGATCTCAACCTTCCGCCAGCCTGCCCCGGCGGGCTAGCTATTCGGCGTAGTCCAGATCGAATTCCAAGATCGCCATCTGAAAAGACCAGGACAGATCGTCATCATCGTCGTCCCGGAAAATCAGACCGATGAACTCATCACCGATGAAGACTTCCGCTGAATCGTCCTTCTGCGGACGGCGCTTGATCTGCATGTTCGGAAGCTGAAACTTCCAGCGCATGTATTTTTCAAGCTTGGCAATTTCTTGAGGGTCCACAAGCGGCCTCCCGTAGATTGTCGAACGTGGTCGCCCAGACGGCACACGCGCCGGTCTAACGTGAAGCTAACTGGTTCGCAAGGTGGCAAGCGTTGCAGAAGACTAATCGGCCGCCTCATCCCCAACTTCAGTGCCGTTTTGCGGCAAAAGCTGGTTCATGGAGACCGATGGCTCAGAGCATCCGGCATAGCCGATGATCTTGGCCGGCACGCCGGCCACCGTGCGGTTCGGCGGCACATCGTGGAGCACTACAGATCCAGCCGCCACGCGCGAGCAATCGCCGATCTTGATGTTGCCAAGCACACTGGCGCCGGCACCGATCAACACGCCACTGCCGACTTTCGGATGGCGATCGCCATCAACTTTACCCGTTCCGCCAAGAGTGACCGAATGGAGCAGCGATACGTTGTCGCCGATCACTGCGGTTTCCCCAATGACGATGGCATGGGCGTGATCAATCATCAGGCCCCGGCCAATCCTGGCGCCGGGGTGGATATCGAGTGAGAACACCAGTGAGGCCCGACTCTGCAGATAATAGGCGAAATCCTTGCGACCCATTTTCAGGAGCTGGTGCCCCATGCGGTAGGTCTGCACAGCCTGGAAGCCTTTGAAGTACAGCAGCGGCTCGATGAAACGGTGACATGCGGGATCACGATCTTCGATCGCGACAATATCTGCGCGCATGGCATCACCGATAGAGGGGTCTTCCTTGATGGCCTCAGAGAAAGCGCGCATCAACAGATCAGCGGGCATATCCGGATGATCCAGGCGCTGTGCAATGCGGTAGGAGACGGCGCCCTCGAAGGTTTCGTGGTTCAGCACATTGGCGAAGGCGAACCCCCCGAGGCTCTGGTCTGCCTTGCTGAGGTCATCGGCTTCCTGCCTTATGCGCGACCAGACAGGATCAAGTTCGTGGATCTTAGAAACGGCACTCGTGGTTTGGGACATTTGGCGTTTCCTTTTGTCAGGACCTCTTGAGGTTGCGCTAAGATAGTGCCGCGCTGAGGGTTTCGCTAGTGCCGATATGGTGCCTTCTCGGCAAGCAGAAGCCCCAAACCCCGGCCACTGAACCAATTAGACCATTGAATTCACTAAATTTGTCTGCAATCAGATGGCCGCAAATGCGCATCATACAACACTCTGCATAATGAGGACTTATGGACGTTCTAGAGGCAATTCAGGCGCGAAAATCGATCCGGGCCTTCACCGACCAACCGGTGGATAAAGACACAGTAACGAAAATCCTGGAGATCGCGCAGCGCTCGCCCAGCGGCACCAACACCCAACCCTGGCACGTTTACGTCTGTGCGGGCGCTGTGAAGCAGGCCATTACCGAAGATGTGCTGGAGATGGCGAAAGCAGGCGCGGGCAGATCTTACGAGCACTATGACTACTATCCGGCCACCTGGAAGGATGTGCACCGCGACCGGCGCCGTGGCATCGGCTGGAGCCTCTATGGCCTCCTGGGCATAGAAAAGGGCGACCGGGAAGCCAGCGCGCGCCAAGGGGCGCGCAACTTCCTGTTCTTCGATGCGCCGGTAGGCTTGTTTATAACCGTGGATTCCTACCTCACCCGCGGCAGCTGGGCGGATGCGGGCATGTATGCCCAAACCATTATGCTGGCCGCAAAGGGCTTTGGACTGGACACGTGCCCACAAGCTGCCTGGATCCCCTATCAGGAGCCGATTTATCGGCATTTGGAGATCCCCGATGACCAAGATCTGGTCACAGGGATGAGTCTTGGCTATGCCTGCCCCGACGCGATCGAGAACACTCTGGTCAGCGCGCGCGAAGAGTTGGTTCGCGTGGCCACCTTCCGCGGATTTACTTAGTTATCGTGCCACGAACTGGCTGCCGAGCGGCTCGTCTGATGTGTTCATCCACACGGTTTTGGGGCGGGTGTAGTCGATCACCGACTGAAATCCGCTCTCACGTCCATAGCCTGAGTATTTCATCCCGCCGGCCTGGGCGATGGGCGAGACGGCCCGATAGGTGTTGACCCAGACAATGCCGGCCTTCACTGCCTTGGCAATCCGCAGCGAACGCCCGCTGTTCCTGGTGAAAATGCCCGCCGCAAGGCCGTGCTTGGTGTCATTTGCCAGGCGTATAGCTTCCGCTTCGTCCTTAAAGCGCTGGACGGTGAGCACGGGGCCGAACAATTCCGTGTCCACGATCTTCAGATCTTGGCGGGGGCAATCGACAATTGTGGGCTCGAAATATTGGCCTGAAAGACCATCGGGCCGCCTGCCGCCACACAAAATGGTGCCCCCCTCTTCCTGCGCCGTACCCAATTCTCGCTCAATATTGGCGATTTGCGCTGTGGTGCAGAGCGGGCCCATTTCCGTTTCTTCAGCCATGGGATCGCCGACACGGATCTGCTTGGTCAGCTCGATCATGCGCTCCAGGAATGCGTCCGCGATGCCCTCTTGCAGATAAAGGCGCGAGCCGGCCACGCAGCTCTGCCCCGACGCCCCGAAGATTGCACCCATGGCCCCGTTCACCGCACTGTCGATGTCCACATCATCGAACACGAGCACTGGCGATTTGCCGCCCAGCTCCAAAATCAGGGGGGCGAAGTTCTCCGCCGAGTTCCGAACCACATGCTGTGCGGCCACCGGTCCGCCGGTGAAGGCGATTTTGGCCACAAGCGGATGGGACGTGAGTGTCTTGCCGCACGGCTCCCCGTGACCGGTCACAATATTGACGACACCAGGCGGAAAACCGGCCTCCTCGAAAAGACGGCCGAACTCCAAGAGCGCGCCCGAGGCATCTTCAGACGCCTTGACTACGATGGTGTTGCCCGCCGCCAGGGCCGGGCCGATCTTGATCGCCGACAAGAAGAGCTGAGAGTTCCAAGGCACCACGGCGGCCACCACGCCCAGGGGCTCGCGGTGGGTGAACACGAACATGTCCGGCTTGTCGATTGGCAAGGTGTCGCCCGACACCTTATCGGCACAGCCTGCAAAGAACGAGTAGAATTCCGCAAGATAGTCCGCCTGCCAGCGCGTCTCCTTGTAAAGCTTGCCGGTATCGGTTGCTTCCACCCGGCCGAGCGGCTCAGCATGGTCCAGCAGAATGGCCGCCAGGCGGCGCAGACAGTGCCCGCGCTCGGTGGGAGACATGGCCGGCCATGCGCCCTCATTAAAGGCGCGGTCGGCAGCACGCACCGCGCGGTCCACATCGGCGGCGGAGGCTTCGGGTATGCGCGCCCAGACTTCGCCGGTGGCCGGGTTTACCGCATCAAACGTGGCACCGCCTTCAGCATCGCTCCAGGTCCCATCGATCAACATTTGATAAGTTTTCACATCGGCCATGGCTCTTGCGCTCCTGAAGGTTTGGGGGGTTGGCCGGCGCCTTTTATCGGTTCTCGTTTGGCTTGCACAGAAGAATCGTTGGATGGCTTCTTGACGGGCGGGTCCATTGGTCCCAATAGCCCACCTATGAACACGACCATCAAAAGCACCTGCGACGGGACGCCAGTGTGGGTCCGCGGCGACGGGCCCACG
>JBCDDQ010000226.1:0-8083 GCA_039180225.1 Pseudomonadota bacterium | reverse complement strand
GAGACGGTCCAGATTTATGCACGCAATCACTATGTGGGGCGCCTCCACAAACTGGGGGTGGAGATCCGCACGCACTTGCGGCTCTTTGGGGTCGATGAGGATACGGTCTATTTCCAGGACACCCTCACCGGCGATCCGGTGCTTATGGAAGAGACCGACACGCTGGTGCTCTCCTTAGGCCATGTGAGCGTTGAGGAGCAGCACTGCGCGTTCTTTGAGCTGGCCGAGAACGTCGTCCCGGTGGGCGATTGCATCGCCGCACGCTCGGCAGAAGAAGCGGTTTATGAAGGCATGATGGCAGGGCGGAACATATGATGACGGTGACGGGCGGTGAGGCGTGCGTGAGGGTGCTCAAGGGCACTGGTGTAAAGACGGTGTTCGGGCTCTTGGGCGGCTCCATGCTGGAGCTCTACGACGCGCTGAGGGCCGATGCGGATATGCGCTACATTGGCGCGCGCGATGAGCGGGCGGCCGGTCACATGGCCGATGCCTATGCGCGGGTGAGCGGCGGGCCGGGCATCGTTCTGGGGGCGCAGGCAGGCCCTGGCGTCGCCAACCTGGTGACCGCGGTGGCGGAAGCGCATCTGGCCTATTCCCCCCTGGTGGCAATTGCCGGCGCCATCACGCGCAAAGACCAGGGCAAGGACACGTTTCAGGAGTTCGATCAGCTTTCGATCTTCAAACCCATCGCCAAGCGGTCCATCATGGTGCCCACGCCGGACCGTCTGCCGGAAATGCTCGCAGAAGCCCTGCACCTGGCCATGAGTGGGCGGCGGGGCCCCGTGGTGCTTCATGCCCCGCGCGATCTGTTCTCCGCTGAAATTGATCCCCCGGTTGCCCCGGCCCTGAGCCGGGCAGAGCCGGGAGCGCCCAGTGCACGGCAGGTTGAGAAAATCATTGCGCTTCTGTCAGACGCGGAGCGGCCGATCATTTTCGCCGGCGGCGGCTTTAAATCTCCCGAGGGATCTGCCGCACTGGCTGCACTGGCGGAGAGTTTGTGTGTACCGGTGGTGACCTCCACCGGCCATCTTGATGTATTGCCGGCGGACCATCGCTGGCTGGCGGGCCAAACCGGACCCAGGGGAAATGCCTGTGCCGCAGGCCTCACCCGCGGCTGTGATCTCATTCTGGCATTGGGCACTCGGCTTGCCTTCAATTCCACCTTCTTGAACCATGACTATGTGAACAAGGATGCCAAAATCGTTCATGTGGACACCGAGGCGAGTGCCGTGGGGCGCTACTTCCCGGTGGCCCTGGGCGTGCAGGCGGGTGCGGCGGAGACCGCTCAGTTGCTGACAGCGGGCGCGCCACAGTTAAGAGATCGGTGGAAGAGTTGGGGGGCGCGATTTGACGAGTCAAAATCGGCACTTAGTCAGGAACGCTCAGAAGAAGAATCCGATGCGGCCACACCCCTAAAGCCTACCCGTGTGCTGGGCGAGGTGCGCAACGCGTTGCCGCGCAATGCGCTGATCACACTGGACACCGGCAATGCCTGCTTGCAGGCCGCTGACCGGGTGGCGTGCTATCAGTGCCCTTGCCTGGTGACGCCTTTGGACTTCGGCCTTGTGGGCTTTGGCTATGCCGCCGCGCTGGGAGCACAGGCGGCCGTGCCTGAACGGCCGGTGGTTTCGATTATGGGGGATGGCGGCTTCGGTTTCACCATGGCTGAACTCACAACCGCCGTGGCGCACCACTTACCCGTGATCGCGGTGGTGCTCGACAATGGGGCGTGGGGGGCGGAGAAGGCCTACCAGCGCACCTTCTTTGAGGGACGTACCCTTGGCGCAGATATTGAGAGCCCTGCTTACGACAAGGTGGCGGAGCTGTGCGGTGCAGCCGGCTATGCGGTGGACACACCCGGCGGCACGGAGGCTGCGCTGCGAGAGGCACTGGCGCAAAAACGGCCGGCGGTGATCCACGTTAAGATTGATCCAGATGCCATCAATGCGTTGCGCAAGGATCTCTTTGCGAAGCCGAAGTAACCCGCACCCTTGCGAACGCGCGGGGCGCTACCCCGCCAACTCCCCGCGCATCACAGGAACCGCATAGCCCCCAACGCGCACGCCCGTGACTTCGCCGCCGGCCACATCCGCCTCCAGATAGATCTGGCTGGGCCTGCCCATCTCGTAGCCCTGCTCTACCGTCCAGGTGTGTAGGCCGTCGGCGAGCTGTTCGCTGGCCATGATCTGACCTGGAAACGTGGCCGCCGCAGAGCCGGTGGCCGGGTCCTCAACAACCCCTTGATCAGGAGCGAACATGCGGCCGTGCCAGGCGGTGTTCTCCATCACCCCGCCGCGGGTATAGGCGAACACGCCCACCATGCCGGCAGGGAAATTAGCTTTGCGCCAGGCATCGAGATTGGGGCTTGCGCGCTCCAAGCTTTCCATATTGCTCACCGGCACAAAGATGTAAGGCACCCCGGCGCTCAGCAGGCGCACCTGATGGCCGTGAAAGCCGATTTGCTGAATGCCGACATTGATCGCTGCTGCAACGCTCTCAATCTTCGGTGCGCCGAGCTGCGCCTGGGGCAGGACGGCGCAGGAAAATTGAGCATACGTGCGCCCGGTCTCATCGCGGGTGACGGTGACCGGCACCAGACCCACTTGCTCTTCAAGCCGCACCTCGCGCGTATAGGGCCCCTCGCCGGCTTGCGCTTCACAAATGGCAATGGCCGTGCCCACCGTAGGATGGCCCGCAAAAGGCAATTCAGACTTTGGCGTGAAGATGCGCACCTGCGCATCGTTCGCCTGATCGGCCGGCGGCAGAATGAATGTGGTCTCGGAGAGATTGAATTCAAAGGCGATAGTTTGCATCTGCTCGGTGGTGAGCCCCTTGCCGTCCCGCACCACTGCGAGTGGGTTGCCACCAAACCTTTGGGTGGTGAACACATCAAGTGTCTGGAACTCTCGGGCCACGATCTTCAGATCCTTGTTGGTCACAGGGGCAAACGCGCGATGGACGCGAGCCTAGAGCAGTACTTTGTCATATGGAATCACTTGACCATTTTTCCATATGACAAAGTACTGCTCTAGCGTGCAACGGGTGCGTTCTCAAGCAGCGCAGAAGAGAACGCCCGCGCGTGCGGCGGCATCACGTTCGGATCCAGATCGGCCATGCTGCGAATGATGACGGCTTCAGACAGCTCAGGAAGGTCTTCAGAGGAAATATGGGCGCGTGTTCGCGCAGCCAGCGCGTCAGCATCTGAAGAAAAGTGCAGCACCTGGCCAATGGCAATCCGTTGATCAAAGGCGGCCATGAAAAAGCGCCCGGCCTTGGCGTCCGATGCCTTGAGGCCGGTTTCCTCTTCAAGTTCCCGCGCGATGGAGGCGGTGAGGTCAACGGCGCCTCCGGGCAGGAGGTCCTCGCGGGTGAGCGAGCCCCCGGGCGGGTAGACCTTGCCGGCATTCACCGTGTGCTGCCCCATGCGTCCCATCACCAATGCGCCCTCTGAGGAGACCACAATGGCCGAGCCGTAACAATCATGCACGGTTTCGTCACACCATCCCCAGTCGCGCCAGGTGATGAAGCTGGCATAGTCCACCTCAATAAGATCTGCCTTGAACACGTCGCCGTTAAGCCCGCCACGCACCATCAACAGGATGTTGCCATTGAACAGGGTCGGGTTTTCTGCTGTCAGCGCCTGCCAATGGTCAGCGATCTGGGTCTTTTTGGCCGCCGCGAACGGCCAGGCCTCGTCCACCAGGCGAAGTTCAACCCGGTTAACCGGGTGAAGACGATATTCAGGTATGGATGACGGCACGGGTGCTCTCCCTGATCGGCCTGGCGCTAAGGGCATGGAACTTGCACCTGGCCTAGCACCGGCGCGCCGCGTTGGGAATGGGCGCCTGAATGAGCTTTAAGGAAAAGCCCGACATCCGGGCCTTTGGAGTGGCATGAGCGACAATTACACCCTGTCTGAAAACGCGGTGTTTCAGCCGGACCGGCCGATTGCTCCGGTGCGCGAGAGCTTGAGCCAACGCGCCCGACGGATCGCGCTCGGCACCGCGTTTGTGTTCATGCCGTCGCGTATTGGTGAGTTGCCTTATTTGCTGGCTGCAATGGCGCGCGATGCACTTGGGGGCGTGAGGCCGCCGGATGCGGCCCGGGCCGAAGACCGGGCACAAGGCTATTGCGGCTTTTGTGGTGAGCTTTCCGTGGACAAACTCATGGAAGGGTATCGCAAGGGGCTCTTTCCATTTGCCCATGTGGGTCCATACAAGTGGTGGTCCACACCAGAGCGGCCGGTCTTACAGTTCGCTGATTTCCGTATTGAGAAGAAGGTGCGCAAGCTGATCCGGCGCGGTGCCTTCCGTTACACGTTTGACCAGGCCTTTCCGGAGGTGATTGCCGCGTGTGCCGGCCTTCGGGAGGGCAAGACCCCGCTCACCTGGCTGAGGCCGGAGATGATTTCGCTCTACACGCAGGCGCATCAGGCCGGCCACTGCCACTCCGTTGAGGTGTGGGATGAAAACGGAGCGCTCGCGGGCGGCGCCTATGGGACCGCAGTGGGCGGCTTGTTCCTTGCTGAAAGCCAGTTTTACCGCACGCCCAATGCCTCCAAGTGTGGCTACGTGGTGCTCAACCGGCATCTGGCCGAATGGGGCTTCAGCTTGGTGGACGCCAAGCGGGGCAGCCCGTTTATGTATCAGCAAGGCTATCAGGACATGCCGCGTGCAGAGTTCCTGTCGCGGGTGGCGGCGATCGCCGATATCGCCTGCGGACCATCGGTATGGGCGGTGGACCCGCAGCTCGATGTGGCCGGGTGGAAGCCTGGCCAGTGAACGGGCCGGCCGGCTAGTCCACGATCGTGAACCCCAGATCTTCATCACCATCGCACGCGTAGTAACAGGTCTCCGTACCGTCATGGTAGGACGTGCAGATGTAATCGCACGGCAGCAGGTCGTCTGCCGTTGGGGCTCTGAGGACGTGATTGATCTCGATATCAAACGCCTGCCCGCCCGGCGGCTGCGCACCCAGATCAGACGATCCGCCGAAAGGATGGGGTCTGTGGGTATTGGTGGCCAGCTTCACTTTGCCATCGGAGCCGATGAAGTCGAAGGCGTAACGATCACCTCTCACAAGGCGCATTTCCACCAAGGCGACGCCGGGCGAAAGGGCCCGCCGGCTGACGGGGTCCACCAAGCGCATTGTGTTTAAGATGAAGCCCACCGGGCGCAGTTTCCGCAGCCGATCAGACTTGGCGCGTTTTTTCGGCACAGAAACAGGACCGCTGATCACGACCCCGCTCTTCATGTGAGAGACAATCGCTCTCTGCAACTTGCACTTTTTCAGTTTTCGCGCTTTGAGGACCGTGGCGAGCTCATCGTTTACAAACTTTTCGATGAACTTTGTGTTTGTCTTTCCGGCAGATGCCAAGGTGTCCAGCGCGGCCGACGTGCGCGCAAGGCGCTTGTTTTTGCCCTTCATCATGATCCTCCCGTTGAGTTACGCTCTCGCAAAACCACCGGCGGAGTAGATGTCACAAAAAAGGCGCCAGGAAGGCTGTGGCGGCACTGTGGGCTCTGGCCACTTCCTCAAAGACCGCGCTCGATTGCCCTTAGAATGCTGAAGCGCAAGCGGCCTGCATTGCCTCTGATCGAGATCACGAACCGCACCATGCCGTGTTTCTGCGTCTTTGCGAAACCTGCCAGGGTGCGCACGCCCGACAGCGTGCCGGTCTTATAGCGCGAACCGGCCTTGGTGCGGCGCATCAGCTCCGCGTGCGGGGCAAACTCATGCAGGAGTTTGGCGAGCCCGCGGGCTGTAAACCTGTTGCCGCGGCTGAGGCCGGAGCCCTCTTCAAGATGAACCGCCTTCTCAAGCCCCAGCGCAGCAAGCCGCTTGCGGGCGATCTTCAAGGACTTGTCCAAACTCACCGGCGCGCCCAGACGATGGGCCCCGATCTCCAGGAACACCTGGTTGGTGATGTAATTGTTTGAGCCGATAAGCAGCTGGCTCAAGATCTCCGGCAACGGGCGCGACTGGCTGTGCACATAGGCAGGCTCCAGACCGTCCGGAACTTTGCCCAAGGTGATCTTGCCCTTGATCTGGCCGCCGGATTTCTTGATGAACGCAGCCAGGAGTTCACCAGCATAGCGCACGCCCACAGCGGGATCCTGCTGGGCCAGGCTGATCCGGCCGCGCCCCTTTTTGGGACCGCGGGCCTTGAACTGGCTGATGGCCGTGGCCGTAATGGGGGTCTGCTTTTCCGCAGAGCGCACGCGCTTGCCTCTGCGCACCGCGTTGATGGTGTTGAAGTTCGCCGCAAAGGCAGAGTTCAGCGCATTGTACGACCGGCCCGTATTCTCCCGGCCGGGAACCTTCAGCTTGGCCGGAAAATAGCTGGTGTCCAGAACCATGGCGCTGAACGGCTCTTTGCCGGTTTTGGCCAACAGCTCAGACGCCATCAAAGCCAGCTCCTCGGACACCATGAAGGGGTCGCCACCACCGCGCACATAGAGCACCCGTTTGTCATCCAGATAGAGGCGGGTTTTGAAGCGATAGTCCGCGCCCAGTTCTTCCAGGGCGAGCCAGGCCGTGACGACCTTGGCAACCGAAGCGGGCACGAAGGCTTTGTCTGCCCGCTGGGCCACCAGTTCCTTACCCTTTTCATCAAGCACCAGCACCAGCGCCGACGGGGCGATGGCTTTGATTTTCTTCTTCACATTGGCATGCGCGTAGGCCGGCAGCACCAGCAGAGCGCACAGAAAAACGAAGAGGCGAAACGGCATGACAGCTCCATAGAGGGACGAAAAAGGGCGCAAAAAGACCCTAGAGCAATTTTCGTGTCAGAAGACAGATACAAAAGTAGGTGCGCAGACCAAAGCGGGCCCCTAGACCCAAAGCTCTAGCAGAGGCCCCCCTGATCCGACAACCGGGTCAAGCACAGGCCGGGCAACCTCGGCGATCTCGGCTTTTGCGGCGTCATAGTCGGCCGGACGATCGGCCCGCTTTAGATCCCAGTCTTCCTGACCTTGCGGATACGCACCCACAATCTTGAGGCCCGCCCCCTCCGAGAGGCGGCAATGGCCGCCGCCGGCTGGGATCACCACCGCCGTGCCTGTCTCAAAAGACAGCACAGGGCCGGACGCCCCGCCGAATTGCACCCGTACCGCCGGGCCCACATTGGCCAGCACCTCATGGGACCTGGCGTGGTAGTGATGGTAGGGAAAGATGCCGTTGACCCAGGCGCCCTGCCAACCGTTGGCGCCGAAGGTCGCGATGACGTCCTGAGTGCCCGCGCCCAAGAAGGCGTCGTGGTAGAGCACCAGAGGATAGTGTGGATGGTTTGGCACCCGGCCATCGTCCACCAGCTGGACCGCCTCTACACGCAGGCTCACAAGCTCATCTCCAGCACCGGAAGAAACCGCCCCGGAATGGATCCTGAGGGGTACTGCCCACAGCGGGTGTAGCCCATGGCCTTATAAAACCCCTCTGCATGCGGGTCGCTTTGCACCTTGATGTGCACCGCGCCGGCCGTCTTGGCGGTGTCCTTCAGGTGGCTCATGAGCGCCGCACCCACGCCTTGGCGCTGAGCGTCCGGGCTCACATAACAGTTCTCCACCTCGGCCTCGCGGCCTTCAAGCACAAGCCAGTAGAAGCCTACAATCTTGTCGCCGGACACGCAAACGGCGACCGTGTCATCCACGATCGCCGCTTCAGGAACCGTCAGTTCAGCTTCCATTTGCGCCAGCAGGTCTTCAGGATACCCCCAAGAGGCCTTGGAGGCCCGCGCGAGCTCCGTAAGCGCGCCGGCCTCCGCCGCCAAAGCTGGACGAATGTGAAGCTTTCGGATCAGTTCTTCTCCTTATCCACCAGCTGGTTGGCCTTGATCCACGGCATCATACCACGCAGACGCTCGCCCACTTCCTCGATCGGGTGGGCATCGTTCATGCGGCGGGTGGCCTTGAACTTGGGCTGACCGGCCTTGCACTCGCGGATCCATTCAGAGGTAAACGCACCGGTCTGGATGTCTTTCAGGACCCGGCGCATTTCCGCTTTCGTCTCCTCGTTCACGATGCGCGGGCCGGAGGCGTACTCGCCGAATTCCGCCGTGTTGGAGATCGAGTAATTCATGTTGGCG
>JBCDDQ010000225.1:0-8092 GCA_039180225.1 Pseudomonadota bacterium | reverse complement strand
TGTGCCAATACAAATGGTCATCAAGCCCAAAAGCCGGCCGCGCATTTCGGCTGGGGCAACAGAGTAGATCAACGTGCTTTGCATGGTGGAAAAGCAGGACGCGAAGCTTCCCGCCGCAATCAATCCGATCGCCAGGGGAATGAGACCGGGCACTACCCCCATGAAAAACACCGCGCCCAGATACGCAAAGTTTCCATAATAGTAGATTTTGCGGAACATGGCCGGACGCGCTAGGCGCGCGAGGACAATGGCACCCAGCAGGGCAAAGGCCCCCTCAAGAGCGGTCAGATAGCCGATCGCTGCATCACCCAGACCGAGTTCATCCTTGCCGATGACGGGGATCATGGCCAGAAACGGAAATCCCCAAAGGTTGAACACAATGGTCACGGCAAAGATGCGCATGACATCGTCGCTGCCCCAGGAAAAGGACAACGCTCGAGCCGCCCCGCGTATCGGTCTCATGATGACGCTTCCTGCTTCCGGCCGGTCCAGAACCGCCGAATAAGCCACCGCCAAAATCAGGACCAGTGAAATCAGATGCAAAACGGTGCCGAGGGCAAAAACACCTGTGACCCCCACCAACTCATAGATGACGCCCCCGATGAGCGGACCGATCATCCTGGTTCCATTGCTGGTGGCATTGTCCAGCGACATGGCCTCCGCCAGCCGCTCAAACGGCACCAGCTCGCCAATCATTCTGCGCCTTAGGGGGAGATCACCTGACCAGAAAACACCCGACAGAAAAGCGGCTACCGCAACATGCCAGTAAAGCGCCAAATCCAAGAGGAAGAGCGCCAGCATTGTGCCATTCACCAAACTGATGGCGATCAAGCCGGCGATCAGCAGTTTGCGGGCATTGATGAGATCAGCAATGGCGCCCACAAAGACGCCGAAGAGGGCCAACGGCGCAAACCGCAAAAGCGCGAGCAATGCCACCAGCACCGGAGAGGCGGTCACATCAAAGGCATAAAGTCCGAACGCGAGAAGCTCCAGCCAGCGCACAACCCCCGTAAGGCACCCGACTGTCCACACGCGCACGAACTGGGGGTTACTGAACAACGATGGTTCAGATCGGTTGAAAACGCCCACGTTTCCTCAAGATCATTTTCTGCCCACAGCAGGACGCTGTTTACATGGCCCCTTAACACACCTGGAAGGTGCCGCGCCAGTTCACCTTATCAGCGATGGCCAGAGACCCTGCCGCGCTCAAAATGGGTTTTCAAGAGCGCCAGCACCAGATCGATCGCATGGGCTGGGGGTGCGCTCTGTGCATCCTCGAAAAAGGCGGTATAGGCGGGCGCCATCTGGCAGGTGTGCCGGACCGTCTCCCGGCCGGAAAAGGTGAGCCAGACGCTGTCTTCGTCAACCTTCACGAAATGCTCACCAGCCAGCCAGTCGATGATGCGGTTTTCGAGGATGGCAAGACCTCCCTCTCCCGTCTCGCTGGGCATGAGCACGGGATCTGGATAGTTGACGTAGAGATCGCGAAACAGCCCTACAATGCGAAGGCTAATCTCGTCTGATCCAACATCGCTCTCCGATAACAGTTGGAGGTATGGCCGGGAAAATTCTTCAATTTTGGTCACAATTACCCTGATGGAGGACGAAACAATTTGACCGCATCATTTCTTACCCCCCGGTAACTGCAGGAGCGGAGTTACACAATAGACCGTGATTTTGCAAGCCATACGTTAACGTCAACGGAAGGCAGTGCGATAATTGTTTGTTTTAATGAGATAAACAGTCTCAAATTATCGCCCGGCACTATCCTGCTTCAGGGCCGCGATTGCCAGGTCCAAAAGATAAACCACAAACGGCATTTCGAGCTTCTTGGCTCGGGTCCGAGCGTCTAGAATAACCGTATGCAGGCCACCAATCTCTGACTGCAGCTGTGACAAGGTCTGCTCTTCCTGTGCGCCCCGGTCCGCCAACATATTGGCGGTATGGCCTCGATCCCAGGCTATCCTTATGGCAGGAACTCTCAAAAAACGATTTCGGCGGCCATTAAATTTTTCCCCATCTGCTTAACGCTCTGCTCACCAATCTGACCACAACCCCCTCTTGATCATTGCAACCCAGCATGGGTGTTGATCTTTCCCCGGCTCATGGGTTCTATGAGGCAACCGCCCCTTGAGCATATGGATCCGGACTTGATGAGTGACACGCTTGCTTCCCTTCTCGCCGAACGTTTCGGCACCACCTGTCCAACCCCTTCTTTGCCTGACGCGCCAGAGATTTGGCGACACATCGCCGGACGCGGCTCCTGCCGGCACTTCACGGACGAAAAGGTGCCGGGCGAACTGATCGAACTGCTCTGCGCTCTGGCGTTTTGCAGTCCCTCCAAAAGCGACCTGCAGCAGCGCGACATCATTATCGTGGAGGACGAACGGCTGCGCGCCGGGCTCAATCAAACACTCACCCGGGGACCGCTCGCCCAAGCATGGATCGAGAAAGCCCCTCACCTCCTGGTGTTCTGCGGCAACAACCGGCGCCAGCGCCAACTCCACGATTGGCGCGGCAGGCCGTTTGTGAACGACCACTTGGACGCTTTTTTCAATCCTGCCGTTGATGCGGGCATTGCTCTTGCCGGCTTTATGCAGGCCGCCGAGGCCATGGGCCTGGGCTGTTGCCCCATCAGCGCCATCCGAAACGAAGCGCGCACTGTCAGCGATCTCTTGGCGCTGCCTGACCATGTGTTTCCCGTTGCTGGGCTCGCGCTCGGTTGGCCGAAGTTTTCGCCGCGGGTCACCATGCGCCTGCCGCTCTCTGCGACCTTGCACAAGGACAGGTTCGACGACACGAACGTGCGCGGGGAGCTTGAGGCTTACGATGAGAAACGCAACGCCCACCGTCCCATAACCGCGCAAAGGGATGTGGCCTCCTTCGGAGAGGCCGATCACTACGGTTGGACGGAAGACAAGGCCAGGCAGTACGCCAAGCCGGAACGCGAGCAGTTTGGCGCATTCATACGGGAAAAGGGCTTCACGCTGGACTAGCCGGCGCCCCCGCGCCTCGTTGCTCTGAATAAAGCCGGGTGACCCATTGCACCACGGGACGCGTCTGCCAGCGTGCGAGGTCTGCCGCCAAGGCAGGTGGAAAATCCATGCGCTGATAGAGCGGCAAGGCATCAGGCCGCGCAAACGGGGACAGGAGACTGGCCACAGCGATGTCTGCGCGGGTAAACCGCCCGCCTGTAAGATACGGGCGACCGTCGCTGAGGTGCGCATCAAGCCAGTCCAGCTCTGTTTCGACCCGCACGCGGCTTTCCTCGGCCGCATTTCCGGTAAGCCTGTAAGCTTTGATCATCGCGCGCCGGGTGAGAGGCCACATCAGATTGGCCAGGATGGAATGCACGGGCCTGAGATTGTGGAACAAGGCCGGTTTCACCACGTGGGGGTGCGTTTGCAGGCACTCCGCATAGGCCAGGCGCCTGGTGTGGATGCCGATGTTCTTGTCAGCCCTCACCTCCAAGGCACAGGCATCCGGGGTGGTGAGACCGGGGGATCTGGCGTCCGTGTGAGCATCTGCCCAGTCGGTGATCTTGTCGCTGCCCTGGATCAGGTCATCGCCGTCTGCAAGGATCGGCACCGACGTGCGTTTGGCGCCCAGACGTTTGGCCAGAACAAGATGCGGCCCCGGAGGCCAATTAACTTCCTGATAGGACAGCCCATGCCAATCCAACGCCCAGCGCGCTTTCTCACAATAATGGGATATGCCGAACACGAAGAGCTTGCGCACTTGTTTGTCCTCAAGACCGCTGCGCGACTAAAAATCTTCCCGCATGGCACAGCGCAGCATGTGCCACTGGCGCCTTAGCTGAGCGACCTCGGGCACGTGATGGATCAGCTTGGGTCCAGCGGCTCTGATCTTAGGCAGGTAAAGGTCTACAAGGCTCGCCGGCAGGAAGGCCGGTATAGCTTGGGTTGGGACCGTGGAGAGACGCATTCTGGCTTCTTGCTGGCGCTTCGTCACATGCGTGCAGAGGCTGCGCAGCATGAGGGGCAGCGCCTCGCCACCTTCTTTCAAGGTATCAGGTGTGAATTCCCACCGCGTGAGTTCATCCAGCGGAAAGAAGCATTGGCCTTGTGACAAATGATAGTTGAGGCTGCGCATCAGGCCTGTCAGCCCCAGGGCAATTCCGGCAAAACCTGCCGCCTCAGCACAAGCCTCACCCTCGCCATGGGTCAGCACCAGCGATGCCATAAGGATCAGGGCCGACGAGGTTTCGCCCAGATATCCCTCCAGATCGTTCATGGTGGGCATCGGGTCATTGTAAAGATCAAACGTTCTTGCCTCGATCATGTTGATCAGGCCCTCTTTTGAGAGCCGGCCCACCATCACAGCATCGGACAGCGAGCGCGCCACCGGATTGTCCAGCGTCTCGGCCCGGTAGATCTGTGAGATGGTATCGCGCCACCATTGCAGGCGCATCTCGCCAAAATGAGGATCGGTGACGTTCTCGCGGATCAGTCCCAACTCCACGTTGAAGGCATAAAGCCCCAAGAGAGCGCCCCTAAGCGGTTTTGGCGCAAATTGGGCGGCGAGGTATTTGTCCCGATCGAACTGACGCACCAGATGGCTGCAATAGTCCAGATCGTCTTTCGTGGTGTCAAACTCGGCTGTCGGCGGGGTCTGCGACGGCGATGAGGGCGGCTGCGACGGCGCGTCGCTCGCTGAGGAGGACGTTGTAGGTCCGGGCGGCGGCCCCGGTTCCCATTGTTTCGAGTCCTGTGCCATGGTCCTTGAAGGCGTCCCGAACTTCCCGTGCAGGGCGCATCAGCCCGTCACCGCATCCCAAGAGCAGAAATTCTATATCGCCCGCTTCTTGGAATACACGATTAAAGTCAGATATGCTTAAGTCTTCGAAGCGCAAGACCGGCCACGCATAAATCCCGCTCGGCAAACACAAAATTGATCCGCGATGCGACATCTCCGCGAAGCGGAAGCCGCCGTTTCCATAGGCGTCAATGGGTGCTTTGCCCGGAAAAAACGGGCTCTCGGCTGCCTGCACCATTTCACACGCCTTTCCCTTGACCACACACCGCTTGACCCGGAGCGCCAGTACATAGCGCCCGGGTGTTAAGCAATCCAGTCTGAACTTGGCTTGGCGGTGAACTGCGCCGATCAGTAGACCGGGGCGGTTTCGAAGATAACGCCGACTTCGGTTCTGGAGCGCCAAACCACGATGCACTCAGCGGAGAACGTAGAGCCGGTGATCGACAGCACGAACGTATCGGGGATGTGGTTGACGTTCTGCACCTGAAGCCGGGCGCCGGTCTTGGAAAGATCTTCAACAATGCAAGAAAGCTCGGCATTGCGGACCACCGATTTGATTGTCCCGGCCGTGTGATACTCGGCCCGGGAGGCTCCGCGGCGGTTAGACGGGTCGGTTTGAACCGATTGATTCATTTCAACTGTCCTCAATCATCTGAGCCGGCTTGCGGCTCTTCCACGCACTTTCTAAACAAGAGTTTGCAATAGTGTTAGCCAACAGCGTGTCACGCTCTCATATGAAAAGCTGACAATTGAGAGAGTTGTAACAAAATAACATGACCAGCGTCTAAACGCAGACGCTCAAAACATGGCCATTTCAGTTCACCAAAGGGTAACCCAATGGTCGGGATTTAACCCGGAACGCCCTCTTCGGCCGCATCTTCAGACCAGTCCCGCTTAACGCCCAGGTACATCAGTACCGGAGAGGCAATCGCGATGGACGAATAGGTCCCGATCAAAACGCCCCAGATCATGGCGAAAACAAAGCCGCGGATCACCTCGCCACCGAAAATGTACAATGCAAACAAGGCAAGGAGGGTCGTGACAGAGGTCAAGACGGTGCGAGAAAGCGTGTCGTTTATCGATTGGCTCAAAAGGTCGTCTATCGGTTTGCGCTTATACTTGCGCAGGTTTTCCCTCACCCGGTCATACACCACCACCGTATCGTTCAACGAATAGCCCACAATGGTCAGCAGGGCCGCAATGGTGGAAAGGTCGAATTGCAACTGCAATATGGTGAAAATACCGATTGTCAGTCCCACGTCATGAACGAGGGCAATCACCGCACCCACCGCAAACTGCCACTCAAAACGGAACCAGATATAGATCAAGATCGCCATGATCGCCGCCACAACGGCAATCGTACCATCGCGCGCCAGCTCACCTGAAACTGTGGGGCCCACGACCTCCGTCCGCCGGTAGGTGACCGAAGAGCCGAGCGCTTCCTTTATCTTCTCAATGGCCCCTTGCTGGGCCTCTTCACCGCCGACTTGCTGCTCCACCCGGATCAACACTTCATCGGCAGCACCGAACTCCTGGATCTGAACATCACCCAGGCCTAGGCCGCCCACCTGATCGCGCAACTCGCCAATATTGGCCGGACCTTGCGTTTGGATCTGAATGAGCGTCCCGCCCCTGAAGTCAATGCCGAGATTGAGGCCAACGGCAAAGAACAGGATGATGGAGCCGATGAACGCCGCAATTGAGGCATAGACGGCCATGCGGGCATACCGCAAAAACGGGATCTGAGTGTTGGCAGGAACCAGCTTCAAGAGTTTCATCGGTTCATCTAGCCCCTAAATCGGTAGCGCTTTTGGCCGCGCCCGTTCGACCCACAAGGCTACGAACAGGCGTGTGACGGTGAATGCGGTGAACACGGACGTGAGAATGCCGAAGCCGAGCGTTACGGCAAACCCGCGAATGGGACCAGAGCCCAGTCCGTAAAGGATCACAGCAGCGATGAATGTGGTGATGTTGGCATCCAAAATCGTACCAAGCGCACGGGAATAGCCCGTATCGATGGCGTTGAGCGGTGATCGTCCTTGCCTGATTTCCTCGCGTATGCGCTCAAATATGAGCACGTTGGCGTCCACCGCCATCCCGATGGTCAGCACGATACCGGCGATGCCGGGAAGTGTGAGCGTCGCCCCAATAAACGAAAGCACGCCGAATATGAGGGCAATGTTCACAAGCAACGCGATGTTTGCGAAAATACCGAACAAGCCATAGCTCGCAATAATGAAGATGATCACCCCGGTCAGACCGATCATGGCGGCAATTCGGCCGGCTTCAACAGAGTCCGCACCAAGGCTCGGTCCCACACTGCGCTCTTCCACAATCACAAGCTTTGCCGGCAATGCGCCGGACCGGAGCACAATCGCCAGATCATTGGTTTCCGGCACCGAGAAGTTGCCGCTGATTTGGCCCGTACCACCCAAAATAGGTTCACGGATCACCGGAGCGCTCATCACCTTATTGTCGAGCACGATGGCAAAGGGCTGGCCCACATTGCGCTGGGTCAGGATGCCGAAGCGCTTGGCACCCCGGGTGTTCAGACGGAAGGTAACAATCGGCTCGTTGGTTTGCTGGTCAAAGGCGGCCTGAGCATCTTCCAGATCCTCACCGTCCACCCGGCGGTTGCTGGAGGTGTGCACCGAGTAATAGATGCTGGGCTCAGCGCCATCGAGGGTGTTTTCCGGTACCAGTTCACAGCCGGGCTCGGGCCGAAACTGAGATATGTCACCCTGGGGCTGCTGGGGGCAGAGCAACTGGAACGAGAGATTGGCCGTTGAGCCAAGGCGCCCCTTCAGCGCTTCGGGCGAATCAAGACCCGGCACCTGCACCAGGATCCGGTTGAGACCCTGCCGCTGGATGATGGGTTCGGTTGTGCCGTCCGGGTCAATACGCTTGCGCACCACTTCCAAGGATTGCTGCAGGGCCCGCTCGGTGCGCGCTTCCACCGCTTCATCGGTAATTTCCAGGCGGATTTGACCGTTGGTTTCGCTCACATCCAGCGTCAATGCCGATGTGCCCGTGGCAAAAATGCCCTGATCCACAGGTTCGGCCAGGGTCTGCAGCTGCGTCAGGGCTTCAGCAACCTGCTCGGGCTTTCTGATGCGCACCGTTGCTACCCGGCCGGTGCCTTTCAGGTTTTGATACCCGATCTTGTACTCACGCAATTTCGACCTGGTGTCGCCGGTCACCCTCTGGATCATGCCGTTCACCCGGCGGCTCTTATCTGCTGCTGGAAATTGATCAAAAATCCCTCATTGAGGGCCAGGAGCGCACCGTGGCAGGCCGCACCCGCCGGGTGAACGGC
>JBCDDQ010000224.1:0-8112 GCA_039180225.1 Pseudomonadota bacterium | reverse complement strand
GTTTGCGGTGGGGTCCGATGGCGCAAGATCCAGCAGCAAAAAGATGATGAGACTGATGAGGAGCAGCGTGGGGACAGCCAGCAAAGACCGACGGATCGTGTAGTTTAACATGCTGCTCGTTGCCTCAGGTCAGGACTGCTCAGGCCCGGGGAGCCGGGCGGGGACAGCCGTCTATTTCCTGCGGAACCAATCGGCCGCGTTCCACAGCTCACTGTCCCATGTGTTGAGTACAACGCCGCCCAGGGTGTTGGAGTGCGCTGACACCCGGCCGCGATCCACCAGCGGCAACAGCACATAATCCTGCATCAGCTTGTCGTTCATGGCCTTGGCGAGCCGTGCACGCTCGCTCAGGTCGCCAGTGGTGGCCATCTCAGCCACCAGTCCATCATAGGCCTCGCTGCAATAGCGCGGCATGTTGTTGCCCTGCCACTGGGTTTCCGGTCGCGGTGCCTGCTTGCAGGACCAGTTGGACATGTAGGCTTCCGGGTCGGTGCCATCGAAGTTGTTGGCGTACATCTCAACGTCGGCAAAGAATTTCTGGAATGTATCGGGGCTGCCGGGATCGGAACCGAAAAAAACCGAGGCATCGATGTTGCGCAGCTCGGTCTCAACGCCGATCTCTTTCCACCATTGCTTGATCAGCGCCTGAAAGTCCTGGCGCACAGCGTTGGTGGAGGTTTGGTAGAGCAGCGACAGCCGCGTGCCGTCCTTTGCCCGCACCCCATCGCTGCCCGGTTTCCAGCCGGCCTGGTCGAGCAGCTTCTTTGCGCCCTCTATGTTCTGGGTGAGGCATGCATCATTGGCCGTAGATTTGTAGATCTCAGGAGCCGGGAGCACATTGCAGGTGGGCCGCCCGGCGCTGCCATAACCGATCTCCACCAACAGGTTTCGGTCTATGGCCATGGAGAGCGCCCTGCGCACGGCGATGTCGGTCAAGAAGGGGTGAGGGTGCTTGGCGGTGGCCCGTTCAGCGCCAAGAGCCGGATCCGGGTTGGTGAAGTTGATTATGATCCGCTCCACCAAGGTGCCAAAGGCGGCGACCACTTTGCCCTTTCCCTTGGCTTCCATTGCCTTGAGAACGTCGGGGGCGAGCTGCAGGTTCCAGGCATAATCGAATTCCCCTGTTTCCAACACGGAGCGACCGGCGGCTGCAGCATCCCCGCCGCCTTTCAACGTGGCTGTGGCAAAGGCCGGCTTGGCCGGGTCACGGTAATTCGGATTGGCCTCAAACGAGATGACGTCGTTGGGCCGGAATTCCTTAACTGTGAAGGGACCGGTGCCGATGGGGCCGAAGTTCGCATCGGTGCATTCCGGCGCCTTGGCGCCCATGCAGCTTGCAAACTGGTTGGCCTGCAAAATCGGCGCTTGTGCGCCTACGAAAGGGCCGTAAGGGAAGGGTTTGGGCACGCCGAACATGACCTTTACGGTCAGATCGTCCAGCGCCTCGACCTGCTTCACATCATTGTATTTTTCGTTTTGGGCGCAGCCCCCGTCCGGATGGGTGCAATAGGTCCAGGTGAACACAACGTCCGTTGAGGTCACCGCACTGCCATCTGACCATTTGAGGTCAGGCTTCAGCTTCCAGGTAATCGTGGTGAGATCTTCGGAAACACCGCCATTTTCAACCGTCGGCACGCTCTCAGCCAGCCAGGGCACCATGCTGCCGGTCTCGTCATATCGGGCCAGCGGTTCCAACACCAACGAAGCCGCTTCAAGCTCTTTGGTGCCGCCGGAGAGGTAGGGGTTCATGGTGGATGGAGCCTGCCAGTAGATGATGTTCACATGGCCGCTCGAGCCGCGTTCGGCGAGCGCGTCCGGCGCAAACGCCGCGGTGAGTGCCGCCGCAAGAGCGAGTGTCTTTCGTTTCATCCTGTTCTCCCTGTTTGTTTGTTCTTGTTGTGGATCTGCCGGAGGTTTGCTCCCCGGTCTATCGTTTGTCTAAGGGGTGGCAGGCCGCACGACATCCATCAGTTCGCCAGGGCACAGGTTCACCCTCACGCCAGTTCCTGCATGCACATCGCCCTGGCGCGACTGATAGACCGTCCTTAGCTCTTTGACCTGGAGAATGGCCGCACCCTCGTCAGGCATTCTCTCTTCCCTCGTCTCTGCTGCCTCCAGTGGAGACGCTTAGCCTAGCACGGCTGAACGCGGCGACAAGCGCCGATCAGTGAATTTCCTTAGCGCCCTGCATGGCGGCTTTGAGTTTTTCGATGTCAAAATCCGGTGCATTGGCCGCATCCAGTATGACCTTTTCCCTCCGCACCAGCCGTTCCACGACATCAGGGATCTTGGTCACCGCTTCGGCCGGCACCATCACCGCCCCATGATGGTCGGCATGGACAATGTCATTGGGCGACAGCGTGAGCCCGAAGACGGTCACCTGGCACGCCACATCAACCACATGCACAAAGGCGTGGCTTGGGCCCACTTTGCCGCCGAGAAGGTTGAACCCCCTGGCGCTGTCTTTCAGATCGCGGAACGAACCGTTGGTCACCGCGCCAAGTGATCCCAGACCCTTGTGAATATTGGTTTGCACCTCGCCCCAGAAGGCCCCGATCCCTGGGCGCGGGTCGATGTCTTGGATCACCACCACGGTGGGTGCCGGTGCCTCTGCAACGTGTTCGTAGTAGGCGGTGCGTCTGGCGGCTTGTTCCACAGCGCTCTCGTGAGGGGGTTCGGCGGCCCGAATGAGGGCGGTACGGGCAAATCCGCAGATGGGGGGAAGATCTGGGTCCAGCGGCACCAACGCCTCCGTGGTGAAGCCAAAACCACGCCGTTCGGGCACGATTTCTTCCAAAGCGTTGCAGATTGTGGGCGTATCCCATTGGGTGAGAATCTTAAGGTCTTCTTGGCTGGGCAGTGGCATGGCCTGGTCCTTCTTGATCTGGGTTCTGACGCCAGTTTAGCGCGTTACGCTCATCTCTTCAGACTTTGAGTCATTTAAACCACAAGGCGGTCTGAGGCAGAAAGCTGACCGTCATCAGCGTGACGAACATGGCGAGAATGTACCATTTGCAATAGCCCATAATCTCTTCGATCTTAAGGCCTGTGGCCGAGCAAACCGTCAAAAGGACCGACGCGACAGGCGGGGTCTGCTGGCCTATCCCCAGATTGAGGCAGACGATGACGCCGAAATGCACCGGATCGATCCCCATTTCGCGCGACAAGGGCAGGAGCATGGGAACAACCACGATAATGGCCGCCGAGGCGTGCAGGAACATGCCCAGAAACAGCAAGAACAGGTTCATCAACAGCATGCGCAAGATGAAGTCGTCCGTGATCTCGCCGAGGCCAGAGGCTATGGCTTGCGGGATCTGCTCATTGGCAAGGAACTGGCCCAGGACCGCGGAGCCGGCGATGATCATCATCACCACCGAGGTTTGCCGCACGGTGTTCACCGCAAGCGTGTAGACCTTCGACATATTGAGATCGCGCTGCAGCACCCAGCCGAAAAAGAGCGCGGCCACAACGCCGACCGCGGCCGCCTCAGTGGGGGTCACGAAGCCGCCGATGAGGCCGCCCACAACAATCACCGGGATGAGCAGCGGCACCAATGCTCTGATGAACTGTTGGCCGAGCCGGCGCAGCTCGAACTGCTCATCAACGGGGTGCTTCTCAATACGTGCGAAAATGTAGCTTGTGACCATGAACGCCCCGCCCAGCAGGATGCCTGGCACGATTCCGGCAATGAAGAGGTCTTTGATGGACACGTTGCTGGTGACGCCGAACAGCACCATGGGGATGGAGGGGGGAATGATGATCCCCAACGTGGCGCTGGTGGCGGTCACGGCGCCGGCGAAGGATTTCGGATAGCCCTGTTTTTCCATGGACGGGACGAAGATCTTGCTCATCACGGCCGCATCGGCCACTGCAGAACCGGACATTTCAGCCATGAACATCGACGTTACCACATTAACGTGAGCGAGCCCTCCGCGGATCCAGCCCACCAGAGCCCGGGCAAGGCCGATGATCCGGTCGGAGATGGAGGTTGCGCCCATCAGTTCGCCCATGAAGATGAAGAGCGGGATGGCCAGGAGGATGACCCGGTTGACGCCGGAGAACATCTGAATGGGCGCCATCACAAGATCAATCCCGGAGACATACATGGCGATGCCGGCTGAAATCATCAGGGCAAAGCCAATAGGCATGCCCATAGCGATCAGAAGGAACAGGAGGATCACAACGCCCCAAGCCATCGCGTCAGTCGGCCTCGGGCTTGGTGAAGAAGGTTTCCTGGATGCGCCGCGCCATGGCGCCGATCAAAAGGAGCGAGGCGATGGGCATGATCAGCATGAACCAGCCCTGGGCGATCTCGGCGGTTTCAATTTCCGTACGCCCGGCAACGCGGATCATGCGGATGGAGTGGCCCAAGAGAACGGAAAGGAAAAGGCCCAGCAAGGTCATGTTGATGGCGATGACCACCTTTCGGGCTTTCGGAGGCAGGGCGTCGAGCAGCAGATCGAAGCTGATGTGGCCCTCTCGCCGAAGCGCCAGATAGGCGCCCAGAAATGCCACCCACACCAGCAGAAACCCCGGCACCTCATCGGCCGTGACGCTGATGGCGCCCAGCCATTCACGAAAGAACAGATAGACCGGAGCAAAGCTTTCATAGGTGCGCGACAGCTCACGCATCGCACCCAACACCAGATATCGGTTGATGACGTTGATGCAAATAAAGATCGAGGACACCGCGAATGCGAAAACCGCAATGCCCTCGACCATCCGGTCTATGAGCCGGAACACCTAAACGCTACTTTTTGGCTGCGCGAACGAGCTTCAAGAAGTCCTCGCCCTGGCTTGCGATGTAGTCGTCATAGGACGGTGCTGTCGCCTTTTGAAACGCCGGCAGATCCACCTCGTTGATGGAGAGCTTATCCTTCATCTCCTCGAAGTATTTGGCCTCAAGCTCAGCCGATTTTGCGTATGCCGCTTCGGTGATTTCCCGCCCGACCTCGGTAAACACCTTCTGCTGTTCCGGCGTCAGGCCATCGAAGAAGGCCTTGGAGGCCAGCAGAAACGAGGGGGTGTAGACGTGGCTGGTGAGCGACAGGTGCTTTGCCACCTCAAAGTGCTTTTGCTCGTAAAAGCCGTACGTTGCCGCTTCAGCACCATCCACAACGCCGCTTTGCAGCGCGGTGAAGGTCTCCCCCCAAGACACTTTCTGAGGGGTTGCGCCCATGTTCTGAAACACGCCCTGGCGGAACTTGCCGCCGGAAATACGGATTTTCAGGCCGTCAAGATCGCTGGGCGAGCCCACGGCACGTTGCGAGTTGATCACGTGGCGGAAGCCGTTTTCATAAACGCCGATCACTTTCACGGCGCCCACCTCTTCAATGCGCGACCGGATGGCGTCTTCCAGCCCGCCTTTCATAGCGCGCTTCACGTGTTCACGATCAGAAAACAGCCAAGGCAAATCAAACACACCAAGTTTCTTGTCCAACTTCATGACGCCGGACGCCACGTTGATCATTTCAAGCGAGCCGGCTTGCACGTTTGCAATGAGGGCCTTCTCCTTGCCCAACTGTCCGCCGGGGAACAGCTTGAAGGTGAACTGACCGGGCAGACGCTTTTCGATCTCTGCGGCAAACAGCTGAGATTGTGCGTGCAGTGGTGAGAATTCAGAAACATGGCTTGCAACGCGGACCTCTTTTGGGGCCGCGAAGGCCGAAGTGACAGCGGCCAATGTGGCCAGTGCTGCGGTAAACAGTGCTTTTGGAAAAGTCATTTTTTCAGTCTCCCCTGTTGGTTGCTGTTACCGAATTTCTATTTGATAGCGGAACTCGTCTGCACGGCCAACGGACCTGCGCCACTCCAGCGGCGTTCCATCAAAGCCCCTGGCGAGGCGTTCGATCACAACGACCGGATCGCCTGGCGCGCAGCTCAAAATTTCAGCGGTTTCATCGTCCGCGGTGTCGACCGTCAGCTCTTCGTCCGCGTTTCCCACCGTGCGCCCGCAAAGCTCATCATAAATGGGGTAGAGCAGGGGCCCCAATTGCTGGTCGGTGATCTGCATGATTGGTGCGAACTCTTCAAAGGACAGCCAGATCTCTTCCAATAGGACCGGCTGACTTGACAAAAGACGCAGACGGCCAATGCAGATCGCCGAGGCACCCTCATCCATCTCCAGGCGGGTGAGAACGTGTTGAGGGGCGGGTTCTACGGCGCGCCGCAAAATCCGCCCCTCCGGTACCACCCGTTCGCCCGGACGACCCAAAAATCGAAAGAACCTGAACAAAGACTGGTCAAAGCTGGGGCGGCGCACAAAGGTGCCCTTGCCCTGAAACCGCTCCAGAACCCCTTCACTGACCAGCTGCGTAACCGCTTGGCGGATTGTGCCAGGGGCCAGGGAATACTGATCAGCCAACACGTTTTCGGAGGGCATGCGATCCCCTGGGCGGCGAAGTCCGTCGGCTATCTCTTGGCGCAGTTGATCTGCCACCCGCTGATAGCGCGGTAATCTTTCATCACCCCGGAGCGTTGCCATTGACACAAGGTCTCATTGCTCATTACGTTAACCACAATAGTCTTATAGAGAAGTGGTAGTGTCAAGAGGCCAGGTGTGCAGCTCAGCGGCGCAAACAAATTGATGGGCGGCATTGATGGCGATTTCGATGGCCATGCGCACGTCTTTGACACGTCTCTGCAAATGGCGGAAGGGCGCCGCTATACGCCTCTGGCGGATGCGCCTTATCTGCTTTACCGCAACATTCTGCAGCAAATCGGCCTGGATGGGGGCCTGGTGGTTCAACCGTCATTCTACGGCACCAATAATATGTTCCTGCTCAATGTGTTGGATACTGCGCGCCGGCAGGCGGATTTGATCATTCGCGGCGTCGTGGTGATCGATGCGGATACGGACGCTGAGACCCTTGCGAACCTGAGCCGTAGAGGCGTGGTGGGTATGCGTTTGAACCTGGTCGGCTGGGCCTATGATGCGTTTGAGTTTACCCGCTGGGAGAAGCTCTTTGATCTGGTCAATCAGGCCGGCTGGCACGTGGAAGTCCATCTTGAGGGCTGGCGCCTGGGCGAGTTTCTGCCCAAGCTGTTGACCCATTGTGACAAGGTGGTGGTGGACCATTTTGGCTTGCCCGATGCGGCCGATCCGGTGGGATGCCCGGGCCAGGCCGCCATTTTGAACGCTCCCCTGGGTGCTCTTATGGTGAAGGTGTCGGGGCCCTACAGAGTCTTCGTCAAGCACGATGGCACCAGCGCTGCACGCCGGTGTTGGCCGATCTTCAACCGCCTGCTTGACCGGCTCGGGCCGGGACACTTGCTCTGGGGCTCTGATTGGCCCTGGACCCGGTTTGAAGACATGCACTCCTTTCAGGACACGCTTGAATGGCGCGATATCTGGCTGTCCGGCGTCGCAGAACGGGCCGCTGCACTCTGAAGGCGTTGACCTGTTCCAATATCTAATATAACTATTCAGTTATGGAACAGATTGGTTATGAACACGCGCCAGTTGATTTGGACGCGATTTTTGCCGCTTTGGCAGATCCCACGCGAAGAGCCATTCTCTCACGCCTTTCGGAGGGTGAGGCGTCGGTGAATGAACTTGCTGAACCGCTTCCTATGAGCCAGCCGGCTGTGTCCAAGCACTTGAAGGTGTTGGAGCGCGCAGGGCTGGTGGAGCGCGATGTGGACCGGCAGCGCCGGCCAGCCCGCTTGAAGGCTGAACCCTTGGCGGCTGCGGTCAATTGGCTGGAAGAGTTCGAGACATTCTGGGCATCGAGTTTCGACGAACTCGATGGCCTGTTGGACACATTGAAACAGGTTGAAGAGAAAGGGCCCTCCCATGAGTGATTTGCCGACCTATGTCTTGGAACGGGAGTTTGATGCGCCGGCGGAGCTGGTCTGGCGGACGTGGACGGAGCCAGATCTGCTGTCGCGCTGGTATGGCCCGCGGGTGGAAACTGTTGTCCATAAACTTGATGTGACGCCTGGCGGATTGTGGCTCAACGAAATGAAATGGGACGGCAACTCAAACTATCAGCGGGTGGAGTACACTGAAGTCAATCCGCCGGAAAAACTGGTGTGGCTGCACTCCATGGCCGATGCGGACTGGAATGTGGTGGCCAATCCCATGATGCCCGATTGGCCCCTGGTTCTGCT
>JBCDDQ010000223.1:0-8134 GCA_039180225.1 Pseudomonadota bacterium | reverse complement strand
TTCAAGCCCCCAAACATGAAGGGCGCATGCTGGTGGACGGCGTGATGAGCAACCCGGTGCCCTTTGAGCGCGTGACCGAGGACACTGATTTCATCGTTGCGATTGACGTCACCGGCGGACGCTTGAGCGAGGAAGAGCATGAAACCGCCTCCAACCTGCAGCGCGCCTTTCGCTCGATCTATGTGATGCAGCACCACATCACCCGCCTGCGCCGCGAGAAGGTGGACCCGGAGATCTACATCTATCCGCCGGTAGATCAGTTCCGGGCCGGCGAGTTCTTCAAGGCGCGCGACATCATGGCCGCCGCACGCCCGGCGAAGGATGAGCTGAAACGTGCGCTGGAGGGCGCCGTGAGAGCGCTTGGGGGCTAGCGCCGCGCTTGAAAAAACGCGCGCAACAGCTCAGAGGACGCCGTTTCCTGCAAGCCACCATAAACCTCCGGCGCATGGTGACAGGTGGGATGACTGAACACCCGCGGCCCATGATCCACTCCGCCCGCCTTGGGATCTTCCGCGCCATAGTAGAGCCGGCGGATCCGTGCCAGGGAGATCACTCCGGCGCACATGGGGCACGGCTCAAGCGTCACATAGAGATCGCAGCCGATCAGACGCTCCGAGCCCAGCTGCCGAGCCGCCTGGCGGATCACCAGCATCTCCGCATGGGCGCTTGGATCGGCCAGCTCCACAACACGGTTCCCGTCGCGCGCCAGCACGGCACCGTCAGGGCCCACCAGCACGGCCCCCACAGGGACCTCGCCGCGCGCGCCGGCAGCCTGTGCCTGTTCCAAGGCGATATCCATATACTCCGACATGGCCCGCCTCATGCGCTTAAGCAGTGGACAAGGTCAAGGGCTTTGCTATGAGAGGGCATGACAGAGGTCCACGCACAAACAAAAGGCGAGCGGATCGCCAAGCGTATTGCCCGAGCAGGGATCTGCTCAAGACGCGATGCGGAGCGCATGATCGACGCTGGCCGCGTCAAGCTCAACGGCAAGGTATTGAACACGCCGGCCGTCCTGGTCACCGCCAATGACAAGATCCAGGTGGATGGAACGGCCTTGCCCGATGCCGACACCACACGGCTGTGGCGCTATCACAAGCCATCGGGCCTGGTGACCAGCCACAAGGACCCCGAAGGCCGTCCCACCGTATTCCAGAAGCTGCCGCCGGAGCTGCCGCGCCTCATCTCCATCGGCCGGCTCGATTTGAACACAGAAGGCTTGCTGCTGCTCACCAATGACGGCGCCCTGGCGAGAGAGCTGGAACTGCCCGCAACCGGATGGGTACGGCGCTACCGGGTGCGCGCCCATGGGAAGATCGAGCAGCCCGCGCTGGATCAACTCAAAAAGGGCATCGAGATTGACGGGGTGCGCTATGGCAATATCGATGCCCGGCTCGACAAGGTGCAAGGGGGCAATGTGTGGATCTCCATGTCGCTGCGCGAGGGTAAGAACCGGGAGGTTAAACGGGTCCTGGAACATCTGGGGCTGCAGGTGAACCGGCTGATCCGCCTCTCTTACGGACCGTTCCAGTTGGGCGACCTTCAACGTGGGGAGGTGAAGGAAGTGCCGCGGCGCACGTTGCGTGAGCAGCTTGGCTCGCGTCTTGAGACGCCCGGTGCTGAGCGCGCGCAAAAACCCGGAAAGCCTCATGCGCGTCGTCGGCGGAAGTCATAAAGGACTGGTCCTGGCAGGGCCCAAGTCCCACGGCATCCGGCCAACCTCTGACCGCACCCGCGAGGCGCTTTTCAACATTCTGGCACACGGGATCGACGATTTTGATCTTCAGGGCGCACGGGTGCTGGACCTCTTCGCCGGCACCGGCGCGCTTGGTCTGGAGGCGCTGTCGCGCGGAGCAAGCTATTGCCTCTTCATCGAAGATGCTGCCAGCGCCAGGGCCCTCATTCGCCAAAACGTGGAGGCCATGGGCGCCATGGGCACAAGCAAGATCTGGCGCCGCGATGCCACGCGGCTGGGCGAGGTGCAGAACATGGCTCCGTTTGACCTGGTCTTCGCCGATCCCCCTTACAGTAAGGGGCTGGGTGAGAGGGCCTTCAGATCAGCGGCCACACATGGCTGGCTCAGCCCTTCCGCACTGTGCGTGCTGGAAGAGGCAGCGGCGGCAGACGTTGTATTGCCGAACGGCTTTCAGGAGATCGACCGGCGCACCTATGGCGACACGCAAGTGCTGTTCTTGCGGGCGCCCTAGGAGAAGACCCTCTCATAGAACCAGAACGCCCCCACGAGGGCGATGAGGATCGAGCACGGGATCGCGATGCGGTCCCGGTACCACGGCTTCTTGCCGAACGGCAGACCGATCAGAAAAAAGGCAACGATGATCACCGCAATTTGTCCCAGCTCCACACCCACATTGAAGGCAATCAGCCCCATGACGAATTGGGTGGTCTGCAAGCCCACCTCCCCAAGCACCGAGGCAAAGCCAAGGCCGTGGAGGAGGCCGAAGCCAAAGACGAGAAGCGTGCGCCAGATCCCAATTTTCTGAGCAAAGATGTTCTCCACGCCTACATAGACAACGGACGCTGCGATCAAAGGCTCCACGACGCTGGGCGGTACGGTGACCACGCCCAAAGAGGCCAGCGCCAATGTGATCGTGTGGGCAAAGGTGAATGCCGTGATCTGGATCAGCAGGGGGCGCACCTTGAGCGCGAAGAAAAACAGTCCAAGCACAAACAGAATGTGATCCAGGCCTTTGGGGATGATGTGCTCAAATCCGACAACAATATAGGTAAAGAAGGTTTGCCCCGCGCCTTGCGCCGCAGTGCCCTCGGGGCGCATGGGGGCGCTCAGCTGGCCGTCCTTCAGATAACCTGTGTAGGCCCCCTCCTCGAGGCCGGCCTGACGCACGATCAGCGGTCCGTTTTCCGCGTTCCATCCGAACACCACCGGTTTGCCGGCATGATCGGCGAGTGAGGCCCGCAGCTTGATCCGGCTATCGCGGGGCAGTGCCGCGTTGCCCACCTCAGGGATAGCCGCTTCAATCAAGACCGGCACCAGACGCTGACCATCAGCGGAGATATGAAACGTTCCGCTCAATTGCGGCCACGCCGCCCGCAGCGCCGTCTCCAGGGCGGACGGAGCCAATTTGCGCAAGGCATCATATGTGGCCGCGCGCGGTGAGTTGTCTGTATCTGTGAGCCCGCGCAGATCCACCCGCCCGACCAGCGCCTCCAGTGCCAGGCGAAGATCGATGTGAACGGCCTCAGCCCCGATCGTGACATCCGCAATCGCCGGCCTGATCTCGTGGGCCGAAGGCGGGATGGCCAGCGCAAAGACGCACACAAGGATAACGGCAAGCTGCAGTACGGTTGACTTGGCCCGCGCGTATGCCAGTTTGCCAGATCCGAAAAGCCCGGCGAGCTCAAACATGCGTGCTTTGCAGTCTGTGTTCATTCTTGTTCTACTGGCCACAACAGCAGGCCCGGTTGCGGCACACGAATTTTGGATATCGCCCCACCGCTACACAATTGACCCCGGTGCTGAGATAATTGCAAGCCTGAGAGTGGGCGAAAACTTCAACGGCCCCACGAGCGGCTTCCTGCCGGGGAACTTCTCCAGGTACGCCATTGTCGTGGACGGTAAGGCGGTTGAGGTCACAGGGCGGCTGGGTGATGATCCGGCCTTACGCATGGCGGCGCCCCAGAGCGGTCTTGCGGTCATCGTGCACCAAACGACCAACAGCACCCTGCGTTACACCGACTGGGAAAAGTTCACCAGGTTTGCCCGGCACAAGGGGTTTGCCGGGGCGCTCGCACAGCACAAGCGCCGGGGTTTGCCACAAACAGACTTCTTGGAGCGTTACCGGCGCCTTGCCAAGAGCCTCATTGCCGTGGGCCATGGCAAAGGCAGGGATAGGCGTGTGGGACTGGAAACCGAGTTTGTTGCCGAAGCCAACCCCTACACCGATGACCTCAGAAATGGCCTGCCGGTGCAATTGTTCCATGGCGCCGCGCCGCGCGCCGGCGCGCAAGTTGAGGTGTTTGAGAAAAGCCCTGATGGCAAGGTGGCGGTCAACATTCTGAAGACCGACCACCAGGGCCGTGCGCGGATACCGGCCAAACCCGGACACGAATATTTGCTGGATGCCGTGCTTATCCGCCCGCTTGACGCAAAAAACCCCCGGTCAGATCCCGTCTGGGAGACTTTGTGGGCCGGTTTGACCTACCAGGTGGGCCGCAGGCCTTAAGCAGCCATCTTGGGCAACAGGCGCTGATAGGTCACCCGGCTGAGCGCTGTCAGCGGGAATTTCTGGTCCACATCGCGGATGTGACGGCCGTCCACGACCAGGAAGTAGGATTCCAGCTCGAAGCCCCGAAGGGCCAAGGACACCGCCTCGCGCAGCTGGCAATCCATTGTGCGCGGATACTGCACCAGATGGCTGTCCAACGCGCGCGGACCGCGTGGGTGCTTGAGCGCCTTGAACTCCAGGCTGACCCGCTCGCGAATGAGTTCGCGGGCGCTGCACAGCACCCCTTCGCGCCAGTGGAGACGATGGACGGCGCGGGCCGGCTGGGCGCCGCAGCGATCTTCAATAACAAGCGTGATCATGGTTGGCCTCTGCTGAATACCTGATGGCCACAACCATGGCACGCAGCGCACCACCGCCAGCTTAAATCGGCCGCTAAAGCTGCCGAAGTGAAGTGTCTATGATTGGATATGGCGGATCGGACACCAGGAAAGCCCAAAGTAATTCACAGAATACCACCCATAGTGGTTAACCAATTTCTGGAAAACAAAAAGTTTAAAAAATGGTGAAAGCTTGACATTTTTATTAGCGAAAGCTTTAGTTATTTCCAGGGCGGCATGTAACCCTAGTATGGAGTAAAAACATGCTATTCAGAGTTGGCGTACGGGGCGCTGCCGGCATTACGGCGGCGCTTGTGTTTTTAGGAGCAAACGTTGAATGGAACTCCGTTAAGGCAGTTCCGGTTTCCAATCCAGAAAAAGTGGCTGAGATGTGCGCAAAAGTAACTGCGGACACTTATGGCTATTGTTGCAAACTTCGCTTGGAGCCCACGTGCACGGCCACAAGCAGCAAGCCAGTTCGCCAAAGCGTTCCACTCAAAGTGGCCGAAGCGCGGGACAATGAGGATATCGGCGCAGAAGGTGTCACATCCGTGTTCGTGAACGGCAACACCGAAGATCCCGGCCGTGGTCTCGCCGCGAATAATGGCGGCGCGAGCGGCAATGGCGGCAACGGCGGCGCAAACGGCGGCGGTGAACACGATGGCGGCGAAACCGATGGTGAAGGCCCGCTCTAGTCTAAGGGACCGGCCGCCTCACCTGCGGAAGCTGAAATCGTCGAGCGCGATCCGCTCGTAGTTGCCTGAGGTCATCTCCAGTTTGGAGATACCGCGATAATTCGCCTGGAAATACACAGCTCCTGATGTTTCCAGGCGAAGCTTATCGCTGTGCACGAGTTCATCACCCTTCCAGGCCTTGAGATAAATGAAATCCTTCTCTGCCCGCGGCCAGGCCACGGAGATGTAGGTGCCCACGAAGTCAAATGTGGTGCCCTTCTCGCTCCACATGGTGCCGGGGTGGCCGGAGCTGTTATAGGCAATGAACTCTGAGGAAATCGTGGCGTTCACATAGCCGTTGCCACGATAGAACTTGTGGTGCGCGGCAATCCAATTCCACCAGTACAAGCCGCCATAACCCGACGGGATCTCATAGAGGGTGTCTGAAACGGTCAGATCGTCAAACGAGACCATGGTCACCGGTTTCGATGAAGGCGCCGTTTCGGTGAGATCGGTGAGGGTTGAAAGAACGACCGGATGGCTTTTCACCTCAACCGCGCGCGTGAGAGTTTTGCCTGAGGCCGCGTCGGTGAAGCGGACGGTCCATCGGCCGGGCTCCACCACCTTGTAGAACGTGCCTAGATCATCCAACGCCAGCTCTTCTTCGCCGCCACCTTCGGGCATAATCGTCGCCGTAGTCTTGCCTGCGCGCTTGACCGTGCCCCCAATGAACAAAACCGGCGCAACACCCATGGGCACGCAGTTGTTCGCGGCCACCATGCGCCCGCCTGCGTTCTTCTGGGCTTTGAAGGTAATCTCCTGGCGTCCGGCATCAGAGGTCATCTTATAGCCGTTCGGCGGCCGGGCCGTGGCAATATGGACGCCCTCTTCGGTGATCTGGCCTTTCTCCTCGTTTCCGAAAGCCATATCGAAATTGGCAAAGCCTGAGATATTGGATCTGCCCTGTACGGTGAGCCCATCCGGGCGTTCAAACTCCACCACCAGCCCGCCATAGGGCCGGTCCGCCATATCGTATATGCCGTTGCGATTGTCGTCCCGGTAGGCAAAGCAGGAAATGCGCCACTTCTCCGGCCCGATCTCGTCTGAAGCCAGAGCCGGGCTGTGTGAGAGGGTGAGCCAAACCAGGGCACCCACCAGGAGCTGAAGCAATGATGTCATGAGGTCCGTTCCCGTTTCTCAACCATGGCTTTAGCGGCGACCGAACAGGCGCTCGATGTCAGACAGCTTAAGCTCCACATAGGTGGGCCGGCCGTGATTGCACTGGCCGGAATGCGGAGTTGCCTCCATCTCGCGCAACAGTGCATTCATTTCCTCACCCCTCAGCCGGCGGCCAGAGCGTACCGAGCCATAACACGCCATCGTCGCCAGCACGTGGTCTATGCGCTCCGCCAGACCCAGCCCCTCGCCCAGTTCGCCCACATCATCGGCCAGATCTTTCACCAGGCCCTGAATGTCCGTATCGCCCAAAATCGCCGGCACCTCGCGCACCACAACAGAACCCGGGCCAAAGGCTTCAAGGGTGAGGCCAAGCTCGCTTAACCGTTCAGCCTCTGCCACCAGCCCATCGGCCGCCCCCGGGTCGAGCTCGATCACCTCAGGCACCAGCAGCGGTTGCCGCGCCACGCCGGATTTTGCGAGGTCAGCCTTGAAGCGCTCATAAACCAGGCGCTCATGGGCGGCGTGCTGGTCCACGATCACCATACCGTCTTCGGTCTGGGCGATGATGTAGTTTTCATGCACCTGCGCACGGGCCGCGCCAAGCGGTCGGCCGGTCAGCTCCGGTTCGGGCGCAGCTTCGGTGGCGCGGTGATCGGCAGACGGCAGATCCATTCCCTCAAGACCGGCCTGCGCCTCATGGGGCAACGGCGCCTGATAGGCCCGGGCGGCCTCCGCAAGTCCAGGTCCGGGATACCGCGGGGCGCCGTAAGCATAGGTGCCCTGGTGCGGTGATCCGGCCGCGGTGTCCGGGCGGAACGCGCCGAGGGTTGCGCTGCCCACGCTGGTGGACGCACGGTGCCCGGCATGCGCCAGAGCCGTCTTCAGCGCGCTCACGATCAACCCGCGCACAGTGCCGGGCTCGCGGAAGCGCACCTCGGCCTTTGCGGGATGCACGTTGACATCCACCTGGTGCGGATCGAGCGTAATGAACAGCGCCAGCATGGGATGGCGGCCCCGGGCCAGGAAGTCCATATAGGCGCCGCGCACGGCACCGGCCAGCAGCTTATCCTTCACCGGGCGGCCGTTCACGAAGAGGAACTGCATGTTGCCCTGGGACCGGTTCAACGTGGGCAGGCCCGCAAACCCGGCCAGGTGAATGCCCTCGCGCTGGGTGTCGAGGGGCAGCGCGTTGCGCGCAAACTCCTGGCCCATCACCTCCCCCACGCGCTTCAGCTGGCCGTCCAAATCGAGCCCGGCGGAGGAGAAATTGAGCACCTGGCGGCCTTCCACGGTCAGGGAGAACGCCAGCGCCGGATTGGCCATGGCGATGCGTCGCATCACATCGATGGCCTCATTGTTCTCTGAGCGTTCAGATTTCAGGAACTTCAGCCGGGCGGGCACCGCATAGAAAATGTCGCGCACTTCAACCTGGGTGCCGGGGCTCAGCGCCGCCGGGCGCACCTCGCTCTTGGCGCCCGCATCCACCGTGATCTGCGCCCCGTCCGATCCGTCATGACGCCGGGAGAGAATGGTGAGGCGGCTGACCGCGCCGATGGACGGCAAGGCTTCGCCGCGGAACCCCATGGTCTTGATGTTGAGCAGATCGTCGCCGTCCAGCTTGGAGGTGGCGTGGCGCTCCACGGCCAGGGCAAGCTCGTCCGGCGACATGCCGCAGCCATCATCCACCACCCGAATAAGG
>JBCDDQ010000222.1:0-8151 GCA_039180225.1 Pseudomonadota bacterium | reverse complement strand
CAACGGCCGCCGCGGCATTTTCGCTGCCTGCGTAGTTGACAATGACGTTGAATCCATCCGACGCCAGACGTTCGGCAATGGCTGCGCCAATGCCGCGCGAGGCACCCGTCACAATCGCAGTTCTGTTTTGCTTATCGATCATCATGTTTCCCTTCGGTTTGCCGGTCAGTTTCAGTCTGCACCGGTATTGGAGGGCGAAACCGCCGATTTAGGCCGCGTCCGGAACGAGCACGGAAGGTTCGGTTTCGCACTGCCTGACATGGACGCGGAAACGGTTTATGCAGATATCTTGACATTTTCCGCCCCTCGGATTACTTTCCACCTCGAAACGTCGGGATAAGGTCGGCAGCGCGCTTGTTCGTGACGGACCCCCGACGCTATAGCTGGGCCGCTCTTAGGGCGGCCCTAATCTTTTTGCAGGATAAGCTTGCCTAATGCAACTTCTCGGTAGCAAAGCTTCGAGACGCAATCTCTGTAGTGCGGCCAAAACCCGTCGTTCTTGTCACGCAGGACCGTTGAACCAAGATCCTCGGAAGATTTGCGCCACAAACCGC
Organism: Pseudomonadota bacterium; assembly: GCA_039180225.1. GTDB lineage: Bacteria > Pseudomonadota > Alphaproteobacteria > Rhizobiales > CAJQND01 > JAAEUE01. The sequence goes on along the minus strand of JBCDDQ010000222.1, from coordinate 7,597 downwards.
TAGCTAAACTCGGTTTAATCTTGGCACGTTTCTGACCGACCCAACAGCACCGGACGTTCGTGCGCAGCGCAACTTCAGGCAAAGAGACCCCCAAGCAGACCTCCAGCACAGATCAGCTGACGGTCGTAAATCCCGCTTGTCGCAACGGACAATTCGCCGGCCAGTCCGGTGGGAGCCCAAACCCAGGCGCCCGATCTAATGGCAATGCGCCTCCTCAGGCGGGCGGCGCGCCCCCGTCAGCCGCCGCGATCTTCGCGCGCACAAACGCCTCAAATGCCTCGCGCTCGGCTTCATCCTTGAACGCCGACAATGGCAGGAGGACCGCCATCACCTTCGACATCCGCAAGGCCAAGGCCTCTCCAGAGCGGCCCAGGGCTTCAAAGGCTGCCCACTTATAGACCGTCTTGCGCTTGGCATACTCCACCGTGAGGCCAGCCTCGTCAGCCACCACCTTCATGGGTCCCACGTTCACCCCGTCAAAGCTCACCAGACGGTTTACGCTGGATTTAAGAAGGCTCATGGGCCGCCCCTTGGCGCGGATCAGCGTCACAAGCAGGAAGAGCACCACGGTTGCCAACACCCAGTCGCCAATACCGATGAACATATCGCCCCAGTCAATCCATTCGTACGCAAGCTGCATGGCGCGGTGACCCGCCACTGCCAGAGCCACCAGGAACACCAACCAGGTCACCCCACCGCTCAAGAACACAGACAGCGGGCCGTAGCGCTCTCCCATGGTGCGGTCCACAATCGGATCCACATGCGCCATGTGGTGGTCGAGCGTCACCTCGGTGTTCAACATGAACCGGGCCATGGCTAGCCGGCCCTCTTCACATGGGCAAACACAATGTCGCGGGCAGCCTCATAGTCCCCCGACGCCAAAAGGCCGCCGGTGGGTACGACCATGCCATTGGTGCGGTTCAACATGAGCATGATGCCATTCGCCGTTTCGCGGAAATGGGCAAACGCCGTCCAGCGGATCTCGTCTGTGTCCAGGGCCATTTCCACCTTGATGCCCTGGTCAGAGAGGGTGTAGCGCGCCGGGCCAAGGTTCAGACCCTCGCGCAGGTCCATATCGCTGATGTCGGGCGTGCGCCTGAACGACCAAAAGAATTTCAGCGCGGCCCGCTTGTAGGCCATCACGAAACCGGCGCCCAGGCTGAGCAAAAGCCCCGAGCAGATCAGCAACAAAATCGTCGGATCGGCAAAGGCATCCAAGACGCCCCGTCTCACCACCACCAAACCGGCAGAGTAGAAGAACAGGCCCATTGCCGCGAGCACGGAAAGACCGACGAGCCACAAGATCGCCGTCACCGCCCACAGCGCCCACTTGGAATTGAGCGGATTGGCGAGCCGTGCCATCTCACGGTAATGGTCGGCCGTGATATGATCCTCGAACGTCAAAGCAAGACCTCTTTGCGTAAAGACGTCTGTGCTTAGCGCACAACCGTGAACTTTCGGTCAATAAGATCCTATGAGCGCGCGTCCAGGTCTTTCAGCGTCGCTTCCAGCGCCGTGCCCACGCCGCCCAGATACCAGGCACCGTCCACCGGGACGATCACCCCGCTCACATAGCTTGCCTCATCTGAGGACAAGAACATGCACATGCGGGCAATGTCCACGGCCTGACCGTTGCGCCGCAGCGGTACGGTCTGGCGCACCCGCTCCATGCCGTCTTCGCTGGGGGCAAGGCGGCGCATGCCTTCGGTGTCTTCAATCGGGCCTGGGATGACGGAGTTGATGCGGATGCCCTTTGGGCCCCACTCAAGCGCCAACACCTTGGTGATCATGTCCACGCCGGCCTTGGCCGCACACACATGCACCTGGGCCACCATGGGCACCACGGCTTGCGGGGCGGAAATGTTGATGACCGAAGCGCCCGGCTTCTTTAAGTGGGGATAGGCGGCGGTCATCACGTGGTGGGTGCCCAGAACGTCGATTTCCAGAACGGCGCGGAAGCCGTTCGAGGAGATCTGGTTGGCCTTGGCCGGGAAGTTGCCCGCCGCTCCGGAAATCAGCACATCGATCTGCCCGAAGCGCTCAGCACACGCCTGGAAGGCCGCTTTCACCGCATCATGGTCGCGCACGTCGGCAGAGAGGCCATCGGCCGCCTCGGCGCCTGCGGCCTTTATGGAGGCCACGGCCGCATCCACCTTGTCCTGGCTGCGGCTGATGACGAAGACTTTGGCGCCGGCCGCCGCAAAGCCCTCCGCGATCCCCAGATTGATGCCGCTGGTGCCGCCGGAGATGAAGACGGTCTTTCCGGAAAAATCGAAACTCACAGACATGACTTGCCCTTCTCTATGCCACTTGGCGGGCGATCTGACCCAGAGCGTTCACAACGATCCTGGCCGCATTCAAGGCGCCGATCTCGTTCACGTCCCGCTCCGGCACGAACTCCACGATGTTGAAGCCGGCAATGCGCGCCTTGGCGGCCACGCCTTCAATCATCTCAACCACCTGGTAGTAAGTGAGCCCGCCCGGTGCCGGGCCGATGACACCGGGAACCAGAGCAGGGTCGAGCGCATCCACATCCAGACTGATCAGCACGTCGCTGCCGGGATCAACTTGATCGAGCACCTGCCGGATGCCGTCTTTGTGGATGGCGTGCGCGCTGATGAACTTGGCGCCCCACGAAACCGCGTCCTCATAATCGCTCGGGCGGGCAGAGCCGATGGCGCGCTGGCCGGCCTGGATGATCTTGGTGACATGAGGTGTTTCCGATGAACGGCGCATGGTGCTGGAAAGCCCCATCTGCACGCCGGACACTTCCTCGCGCCAGTCGATATGGGCATCGATTTGCAGGATCGTAAGATCGCCCCTGCCCTCAAACGACTGCACCACGGGGATGGGGATCGAATCATCGCCGCCCAGAACGACAGGCACGGCCCCGCGATCCAGGATCCAGCAGATGGAATCGCGGATGCGCTTGCGATTGGCCCGCGGCTCGTTTTCATCATAGGCCACGTCGCCGCAATCCACCGCGCAGATCTCGCCATCGGGAAAGACCGTGCCGCCCAGGTCGAAGTCCATATGCTGAATGTTGTCGCCATAATGGGCCATGATCCCGCGCAAGGCGGCCGGGCCGCCGGAGCAATAGGGCCCGACGGAGGCGTAAGGCGTGGCGCAGGGCACGCCGATCAGGGCGATCTTTGCCTCTATTTGGGTGACATCAAAACAGGGCGGCAGACCCATAAAGGTGTCCGCGCCGCCAGCGCCAAACATGGTGCCGATATCAATGGTACTTGCCATCCGCCTCGCCTTTCGTTTTGCCGGCCAGTCTATGGCCGGCACGGCGAAGTCTCAAGCGGCATCCATCAGCTTCACGAAGCGCTCAAACAGATAAAAGCTGTCCTGCGGGCCGGGCGAGGCTTCCGGGTGGTGTTGAACCGAAAAGATCGGCTTGCCGTCCACCGCCAGGCCGCAGTTGGTGCCGTCAAACAGCGAGGTGTGGGTTTGCGAGACGCCATCGGGCAGGCTTTCTGCATCCACCGCAAAGCCGTGGTTCATGGAGGTGATCTCCACCTTGCCGGTGGTGTGGTCCTGAACCGGGTGGTTTGCGCCATGGTGGCCCTGATGCATCTTCATGGTGGTGGCGCCCAACGCCAGCGCCAGCATCTGGTGGCCCAGGCAGATGCCAAAAATGGGCTTGCCGCTGGCAATCAGCTTGCGGATTTCCGGTACGGCATACTCCCCGGTGGCTGCCGGATCGCCCGGGCCGTTGGACAGGAAGATGCCGTCGGGCTCCATGGCCAGAATGTCGTCGGCGCTGGTTGTGGCCGAAACCACCGTGACCGCGCAGCCCGCATCGGCCAGGCAGCGCAGAATGTTGCGCTTTGCCCCGAAATCGACCGCCACAACCTTGTGTTTAGGCTCCTCCAGGCGGCCAAAGCCCTTGGGCCAGACCCAGCCTGTTTCGTCCCAATCATAGCGCTGGGCCGTGGTGACGCCGGGCACCAGATCTTCGCCTTCCATGGAGGGCAGCGCGGCGGCGCGGGCTTTGAGGGCAGGAAGATCGAATTCACCGGCCGGGTCGTGGGCGATCACGGCGTTGGGCATGCCGCCTGTGCGCACGCGGGTGGTGAGCGCACGCGTATCGATCCCGCACAGAGCCACGATGGAACGCGCTTTCAGCCACTCATCGAAGTGACGCGCCGCGCGGTAGTTGGAGGGCTCCGTGATATCGGCCTTCAGGATCGCCCCGCGCACACCCGACGACGCGGCCAGGTTGGTGGTTTCGATATCCTCGTCATTGGCGCCCACATTGCCGATGTGCGGGAAGGTGAAGGTGATGATCTGGCCGGCGTAAGACGGGTCGGTGAGGATCTCCTGGTAGCCGGTCATGGCGGTGTTGAAGCAGACCTCCCCTTCTGAGACCCCCTCTGCGCCAAGGCCAAATCCTTCAATCACCGTGCCGTCGGCCAGCACCAGAATGGCGGTCACCAAGGGCTCGGTCCAAGCAGCGGGCTCAGGGGCAGACGTTGAGACAGTGGGCATGGCAAAGGTTCCAAGCAGCAGGTGGACGAATAGGGTTTGACGAATTTGGCACTGGCAACAAGCGCTTAACGCTAAAATTTGCGCAACCTAGGCAGAGTCTGCGAAAAAATCAAGTTTGTCTCCACAAGAAAAAATTGTGGAAAATCATGCAGTTAGTGGCTGTTAAAAGATTTGATTTGGCACGCCAACCTGTTCTATGGTCCGCCCCTGTTGGGCAGAGGGGCGCCGGAAAGGCGACGGAGGACCATGACAGCACCCGTAAGAGAAGCCATAAACGGCGCGCTCAAAGACGCGACCAAGGCCCAGCAAAAACGGCGGATGGCCACCTTGCGCCTGATGACCGCCGCCATCAAAGACCGCGGCATCCAGAACCGTACCGCCGGCAAGGGCGACGATGTTGAGGAGGCCGAAGTGATGGAGATCCTCGCCAAGATGATCAAACAGCGCCGGGAATCGGCCGACACCTACGAAGGTGCGGGCCGGCTGGAGCTGGCCGAGCAGGAGCGCGAGGAGATTGTCATTATCGAGGAGTTTCTGCCCAAGCAGCTCTCTGATGAGGATGTGGCCGCGGCCGTGAGTGAGGTGATCGCCGAATTGGGCGCTGAGGGTCTCAAAGACATGGGCCGCACCATGGGCGCGCTTAAAGAGCGCTATGCCGGGCAGATGGATTTCGGCAAGGCCAGCGCGCTGGTGAAAGAGAAGCTGGGGTGACCGGGGCTCACCTGGGGACCACAAACTCCCAGCGCACCCGCTGATCATCCGCTGTGTCGCAGGCGTCAACAAACAGCGCCCGCCAGACGTCGGCGCTGGAATAAGTGGTGGCCGACCGTGTGCCCACGGCGAGGCACAGGTCGGAGCCCTTGAGCATCAGACGCCCGTCCTTTTCCAGCGAGAAGCGCTGCAGCTTGTCTGTCTCGAAAAACGGGGTCGCCTCTCCGCAGCCTTGCAGGAGCACCGAGGCACCGGGGAGCGCGCCGGAGTTTACGCCCGCCACGGTGATGCAGAGGTTCACCGCCGGGAAATGGATTTGCCCTTCTTCGGTGAACACCACCGCGCTGTCGCTGGTCAGGCCGCGCTTGCAGTTGTGGGCAAACAGCGGCAGGTCGGGACGCAGATAGCCGGGGGTGCCCAGGATATCCACGCAGTAGCCGTCCTGCGGGCGGTCGAGGCGGTCTATGAGGCGCAGGTGGGAGGGACTGGCGGTCTCGGCGGCTAAGGCAGAAGCGCTGAGAGCGATTAGCGCCGCCAATGCCCCAGGAGCGATGCGCCGGATCGTACTTGGTTTCGCGACTGTCTTCATCTAATGCCTCCGATGTGGGCGTCGGACTTTGCTATGCTCAGGCACGAGCGTGTTTGATTTAGGGGAATCCACGATCCGCCGCCAAATCAAATTCATCTGATGTTTACAGCCCGCGACACCAGAGGCCGGCTCTGCATCTGAATGCGAACCGTGGACATGCCCCGGCACGGTGTCCAGAACGTGCCACACGCGAGCCGCGGGTGATTTAGAGCGAAGGGCCGTTTTGAGGCCTTTGTGTGCGCTCGTGCCGTCACTTGTGGATGGCCGTTTTGCCCTCGAAAGCTGCCCTTCGCCGCCACCCACTCTGATCCATGCTCTGAGCCCAAATTCATAAAGTCCGTGAGGCGGGCGGCACGCGGTGTCCAAGGCGGAGGTTGTTTCGCGAGGATCTATGTTCCATCAAAGTACATGCGCATCGGGCCAATGAGCTTTTTCTGCCAACCCGGCAAACCGCGCATTCCCAAAACACGTTCGAAGTATTCTTGAGCGACTTTCGGCTTCTGACGCTCTACCCAGATATCAGTCAGTCGTATCAACGCAGCCCCGATTTCAACCTTGTGGTTCGCCTCTTCGGCAAGTTTCAACCCGTATTCCAACGCTTCTGCAGCTCGAACACGGTCGTTCTTGCCGTCCTCATGAATACGAGCAACATCGCGCAATAGTCGCGCAGCACGGGCTTTGCTGTTTCGGTTCAATGCCTCTTGAAGAAGATCTTCATATAGGCTCATTGATCCATCTATGTCGCCCGCCTGCCACTTGGCATTTGCTAACCGCATCGGGTCTTCAGTGTGATGCGGGTCTTCGGCAAATCCGGCCTTCAGAATTTCTCTGACCGTCTCGTCCGTCTTTGAATTCTGAGGATCAATTTCCCCAAGTTCCAGCAATGCAGCGATCTGTTCTCCGCGATCACCGACCTGTTCGAAGAGTTCGGCTGCCTCCAAAAAGAGCTTTCTTGCACGCTGTGTATTTTCGCGGCCATGACGCTCCAAGAATGCAAGGTTTTCGAGCGCGACAGCAAGCTGATGTGTATTCCCCGTTTGGCGGTAGTACTCCAAGACTCTATTCAGAAGAGCCTCGGCATCTTCCAGAACCTGCTCTTCCTTTGCAAGACTGAGCGATCCGCCAACAACATCCTCAATCATCTCCTCTGCATTTCTCAACTCAACTTTCGCGACTTCGTCGTTCAGTTCTTCGGACATGACCTACGCTCCATTCCTTGCCTGGCAACCAACGAACACACATTGGTTTCTATTTCTTTGCTAAGCGGGAACGCAAAAATTCTTAGAAAGCCGTTGATTCAGTGCTCAACAAGGGCTCAACGCAGACATTCAGCGAGAAAGCTACGAGGGAGAGAAATGGCACCTATCGGACGCTTGTGATTCCAACAAAATGTCCAAACTGCCCTCAACATCGGACATTCAAGGTCCTGCCACGTCCGGTCGAAGGGCCCGCAAAGCCGCCATTGTGCCAAGGAGATCGCACATCCGGCGAGGATCACGCCTCACCGTGCTGAAGTTCACTTTGAGATATCGGTTCACAGTCCCATTCGAACATGCGTGGTCAATTCACCCCAGTGGGGAACCCCAATTCACTCCGGCAAATCACACTTGCGCTCAAGCTTCCTGAGTTCGGTGGCCAGCTGGAACCAGAAGAAGTCCTCCCCCGCATACCCGAGCACCCTCCCCACCTCTTTGCCGTCCTCGAACACAACAAAGGTGGGCGTGTAGATGATCGGCTTGATCTTCGTCAGCACATCGGAGCTTGGATTGTGGATGTCAAACCGGCTGAATTCAGCGCACT
>JBCDDQ010000221.1:0-8166 GCA_039180225.1 Pseudomonadota bacterium | reverse complement strand
CCGGATCCGCCGCAGATGCTTGTCATAGCCGCCCGTGCGCAGGAAGTCGGCCATGGCCTTTTGCGGCAGGGCCGGGCCGCACAGCGATGAGGCGAACTTGGCTTCAAGGATCGCCTTGAACCGGCCCGAAGAGGAAATCCACCCGATACGGTAGCCGGGCGCCACGGTCTTGGAGAACGAGCTGCAGGTGAGAATGTCCGCGTCCGGCGCCAATGCTGCAAACGGGCGCGGACGCGATGGGCCGAAATAGATGTCGCCGTAGATGTCATCCTCGATCAACGGCACCTGGTGGCGCGACAACAAGTCGATGATCGAAAGCTTGCTCTCCTCTGACATCAGGCAGCCCAGTGGATTGTTGAAGGAGGAGGAGAGCAGGCAGGCCGCCACGCGCCCCGTCTCCACAGCTTTGCGCAATTGCTCCAGATCGATCCCCTGGGTGGGGTGTGTTGGCAGCTCCAGCGCGTTCAGGCCACGGGCTTCCAGAACCTGGAGCAGGCCGAAATAGGTGGGCGATTCAATTGCCACCGTGTCGCCCGGCTTTGTGGTGGCGGTGAGCGCCACGGCCAGCGCTTCAGTACAGCCGCAGGTCACGACAATGGTGTCCGGCGCCAGTTCCTGACCCAGGCGGATCCCGCGCTCGCTGATTTGCTGGCGCAAGTCGATGTCGCCGCGCGGATCGGTATAGATGTTGTACTCCCGCCCAAGGGTCCGCGCGCACCGCGCCAAGTGCCGGTCAAGCGCTTGGGCGTCCAATATCCTCGCGCTGGGAATGGCACAGCCGAGCGGCGCATAGGCCGGATTGGCCGCATGCTCCAAGATCTCCGCCACCCCGGTGGAGACGGCGACAGGGCTCGGCCGCGACGGCGGAGAGGACTGGCTTGGCCCCTCGCGGGTTGGCTCGGCGCTGCGGGCGATATAGAAGCCGGACTTGGGCTTGGCCTCCAAAATGCCCCGGTCCTCCAAGACCCGGTAGGCCTGGATGGCAGTGGAGAGCGACACTCGGTTCTGCTCAGACACCGCCCGGAGCGAAGGCGCCTTCATGCCCACCTTCAGAATGCCGGCCTCCACCATTCCGGTCAGCTTGGCCGCAAGCGCTTCATACCGGTGGGGTGGGGCGGGATCGTTATGCATGGTCTGATGCCTATCATGACAGGTCGTAAAAAGGCAATCTGTACTGGTTACAATTACAAATTTCTGTATCTGTTATGGTGACGCGCATTGCGTATCATGGGCGCATCCCGTCACCCAAGGAGCCCGCCATGATCCAGATCCCGGACCGCTTCCCCCATAACGACATCCTCTCGCTCACCGCCGAGCCGGCGCTCTATGACCTGGCCGAGAGCGTTGGCCCCGATCTCAAGCTCTCCGAAGTGTTGCAGGATTTGGCTGACCCTGATCTCGCCTCGCTGCCCTTGGCCTATTCCGGCGCCAGCGGCCACCTGGACCTGCGCGAGCTGATTGCCCAGCGCCACGGGGTGAGGGCTGAGGAAGTGATCGTCATGGCCGGCGGCATGCAGGCCCTCTTTCTGCTGGCCCACATCCTCTGCGCCCCGGGCGATGATGCGGTGATCGCCGTGCCGATCTTCCCCAATGCAAAGTCTGCCCTGCAGTCGGTCAGCGCCAACATCCGCGAAGTCCGCTTGCGCTTTGAAAACGGCTACCGGCTGGATGAAGCTGAGCTGCGTGCAGCGCTGACGCCGGGCACCAAGCTGATAAGCCTGGCCTCGCCGCAAAACCCCTCCGGCGTTGCCACGAGCGAGAGCGAAGTGAAGGCCGCGCTCTCGGCGATTGACGAGATCTGCCCCGGCGCGGTGCTGCTGTTGGATGAGACCTACCGGGAAGCGGTCTACGGCGATGCCCCGCCGGCGCCCAGTGCGGTTGGCCTGCATGAGCGCATCGTCAGCTGCGGATCCCTGTCCAAATGCCACGGGGCCCCGGGCCTGCGCACCGGTTGGGCCATCACACAGCACGAGGGTCTGCGCCGCCAGCTCATGCTGGGTAAGTTCAATACGATCATCTGCAACTCTGTGGTTGATGACGCCTTGGCCATCCGTGTGCTGCAACATGAGGCGCAGATTGTCGGCGCAAGACGCCCGCATCTTCAGGCGGGCTTTGAGAGAACCAGACAGTTCGTTGCAGACCATAGCGACCTGGTGGACTGGGTTGCCCCGGACGCGGGTGCCTTATGTTGTTTGCGTCTGAACCCATCTCGATTTGATGAGGCCGCTGTTGACGCCTTCTATGCCGAGCTCAAAACACGCGACGTGCGCGTGGGCAACGGCGCATGGTTCGGCGAAGAGGCCCGCGTCTTCCGCTTGGGTTTCGGTCTGCTCACCATGGTCGACTTCGAGGAGGCGCTGAGCCGTTTGTCAGACGCTCTGTATGCGGCCTGCAAGGGCGCCAAGAGCGCCGCTCCGTTAGAGGAAGCTGTAGGCGTCCACGTCCACGGCTAGCCGCACGCTGCCCTTCGGTTTCACCCCGTCCAGCCAGGCGGCGAGAAACGCTTGGATGTTCACATCCCGCTGGCTCTTGACCAAAAAGCGCACCCGGTGGCGACCGCGCACCATGGCGAGTGGGGCAGGGGCCGGGCCCAGAACGCGTACCCCCTCAGCCGGCGGTGCGCGCATAGCCAGTTCCCGGGCAAAGCGCTCCGCATCGGCCATGCTGGCCGCGGAGATGATGAGCCCTGTCAGCCGGCCATAGGGGGGAAGATCCATGCGCTCGCGCAGGTGTTTCTCGTGGGCCAGATAGCCGTCCCGGTCGCCGGCCACCAGGGCCTGCATCAGATTATGTTCGGGCATATGGGTCTGGACGATCGCGCGCCCCGGCTTCTCGCCCCGCCCGGCCCGGCCCGACACTTGCGCCAACAGCTGCCAGGTGCGCTCGCCCGCGCGCGGATCGCCGTTCTCAAGACCGATATCTGCGTCCACCACACCGGCAAGGGTGAGCTGCGGGAAGTGGTGACCCTTGGCCACAAGCTGGGTGCCGATGATGAGGTTGTGCTCGCCGGCCACAATCTCCGCCAAGACTTGCCTCAGCGAATCGCTGCCATAGATCATGTCTGAGGAGAGGATGGCAATGCGCGCGTCCGGAAACCGCGCGAGTGCCTCCTCGGCCACCCGTTCCACGCCCGGCCCACAGGGCACCAGCGCGTCTTCCGTCCCGCACGCGGGACAGGCATTGGGGATGCGCGCCGTGTAGCCGCAATGGTGGCACACAAGCTGCCGGCGGAAGCGATGTTCCACCAGCCAGGCCTGGCAGTTCGGGCATTCAAACCGATAGCCGCACGACCGGCACAGGGTGAGCGGGGCATAGCCGCGCCGGTTGAGGAACAACATGGCCTGATCGCCCGCTTTGAGGGTCTCAGCGACCGCGTGCACCAGAGGCGGGGAAAGCCAGGTGCCCCGTTCCGCCGGTGTTTCGCGCATGTCCACAAGATCGATTTTGGGCAGTACGGCGCGGCCGTGCCGGTCCGGCAGGCACACCAGGTTGTAGCGCCCGCGGTCCACATTCACCAGGCTCTCCAGCGACGGCGTGGCGGAGGCCAGAACCAGGGGAAACTTGCCGAGCGCCGCCAACACCACGGCCATGTCGCGGGCATGGTAGCGCACGCCATCTTCCTGCTTGTAGGCGCTTTCGTGTTCTTCATCTACGACGATCAGACCCAAATTGGCCCACGGCAGGAAGAGCGCTGAGCGCGCGCCCACCACGATCTTCGCATGTCCATGGGCCACCCCGCGCCAAACGCGTTCGCGTTCGCGCGGCTTCATGCCCGAATGCCAGCCGGCAGGCGGCGCACCAAACCGCGCTTCCACCCGGGCAATGAACTGACCGGTCAGCGCGATCTCCGGCAGCAGGATGAGCACCTGCTTGCCGGCGGAGACGGCGGCCGCCACGGCTTCGAAATAAACTTCTGTTTTTCCCGACCCCGTCACACCGTCGATCAGGGTGACCGAGAAATCGCGGGCAATTACTGCTCTGCGCAAAACCTTCGCGGCCGCCTCCTGATCGCCCGACAGGGTCACCGGATTGGCCTTAGGCAACGGCGGTGCGAAGGGCGCATGAGCGGGGAGGGCGATCTTCTCCAGCGCACCGGCATCTGAGAGCCCTTTCACCACGGCGCTGGAAACGCCGGCAGCGCTTGCCAGATCGGAGCCCGTCCAGGCCGGGCCTTCGCCGGCCACCTCCAAGACCCGCGCCCGCTGGGGCGTTAAGCGCTCGGGCTTAAAGCCGTTGGCTCTGTAGCCATGGCGCACCGGCGGCGGCTCCAGGGCGGCCGGCACCCGCAGGGTCATGCGCATCACCTGACCAGGCGGCGACATGGTGTAGGCGGCCACCCAATCAATGAACTTGCGATTGAGATCGGGCAGGGGCGGGGCGTCCTGAACGTCATAAACGTGGGCGATTTCCCTGAGGCGCTCAGGCTTATCGCAGTCCATGGCAGGTTTCGGCTCACCCCACACAATGCCAATGCGCATTTGGGGGCCCAGCGGCACCTGCACATAACAGCCCGGTTGAACCATCACATCCTCAGGCACCAGGTAGGAGTAGGCCCCGTCGAGCGCCAGTGGCAGCAGCACATCTGCCGCCTGCGCACTGCTCAGGTCCCGGGCCTCGTCCGTCATGCACATCTCTCCTGATCCGGTGCGGACCTTACTCAGGGGAGTTGCGCCGTTCAAACGATGTGTATTTGGTTGTCAACACTTCACCGCCGACCCCCCGCGCCCTTGGCTCAGAAGGTTCCGGCTTCCGCAGGAGCGGGGAGAGCATCACCACCCCCCACAATCGTCATCCCCACACTCGCTTCCGTCATCCCCACACACTCTTCCGTCATCCCCGCGAAAGCGGGGACCTAGGGGTAGTGCGCTCTGGGTCCCGGATATTTGCTTGCGCAAATTCCGGGATGACGGAGACCGCCACTCCTCTTTCCCTTGGCTCAGAAGGTCCTCGCTTTCGCAAGGACGTGGCCCGGCAGAATTACTCCGCCGCCTCCAGCTTGTCCTGCGTACGGGTTTCAAAGTCGCTGGCGGCATGGCGCTCGTGCAGCTGTTCTTCCGGCGGCCCGCTGATGCGGTTGACCATGCGCCCGCGTTGCACAGCCTCGCGGGCACCGATTTCCTCAGTCCAGCGGTTCACATGTGCATAGGACTTGGTATCCAGAAACTCAGCGGCCTCATAGACCTTGTTGTTCACCAGAGCGCCATACCAGGGCCAGATGGCCATGTCGGCAATGGTGTAGTCCTCACCGCTCACAAACCGATTGTCGGCCAGGCGCCGATCCAGCACGTCCAATTGGCGCTTCACCTCCATGGCGAAGCGGTCAATGCAATATTCGATCTTGTAAGGGGCATAGCAATAGAAGTGTCCAAACCCGCCGCCCAGATAGGGCGCGCTGCCCATTTGCCAGAAGAGCCAAGAGAGGCACTCGGCCCTGAGCGCCGGGTCTTTCGGCATGAAGGCGCCAAACTTTTCAGCCAGATACAAAAGGATCGCGCCGGATTCAAACACCCGTGTCGGCTGATCGGTGCTGTAATCCACCAGGGCCGGGATCTTCGAGTTTGGGTTGATATCCACAAAGCCGCTGCCGAACTGATCGCCTTCGCGGATGTTGATCACATAGGCATCGTATTCAGCACCGCTGATGCCGAGCGCCAGTAGCTCCTCCAGCATCACCGTGACTTTCACCCCATTGGGCGTTGCCAGGGAATAGAGTTGCAGCGGATGCTCGCCCCGGGGCAGCTCTTTGTCATGGGTGGCGCCGGCGATGGGCCGGTTGATGTTGGCAAAGGCGCCGCCGCTCTCAGCTTCCCATTTCCAGACCTTAGGGGGCTCATACTCAGTGGGTGCGTTCATCGGATGATCTCGTTGTGGTTAGGTGGGGCAAGCCTCAGCATTTAGACCCCTTGTCCCATCGGGGCAAGGTTCTCGCGGAGATGTGAGCGGCGGGCGGGCTTATCGGCCCCGATCAGAATTGCCGATCAGGCGCGATTGTGCTGCCCTTTTCAACGCCTTTGTGATCTCTTGTGGCGGGTGAAGAAGATTCAGGATGGAAAGACGATGACGGACACCATCGCGGCGAGCCCAGTGGACTGGTCAACTGAAGCCATCGTGTCGCGGCGCGACCGCTTCTACGCCGCGTCCCAACGCAAGTTTGTGCCCTATGAGACGCCGCAGATTTTTGAGCGCGGAGCCTACCAGTATTTATGGGACGAGAAGGGTAACAAATACACCGACCTTCTGGGCATGAACCTGTGCATCTCGGTGGGCCATGCCCATCCTGCCGTCGTGGAGGCGGTGAGCGACCAGGCGGCAAAACTCACCCATTGCACCACCATGTTCTATCATCCCGTACCCGCTCATTATGCAGAAGAGCTGACCGCCACCATGCCCAAAGGGCACGACTGGGTGGTGCACTTCACCAATTCCGGCGCCGAGGCGGCCGACCTCGCTCTGCTCATGGCGCGCGGCTATACCGGCAACATCGACTTCCTTTCGCTGCGCACCGGCTATCACGGCGCCACATTCGGCGCGCAGTCCATGACGGGAATTGCCGGCTTCCGTCACAATGTGCCCCAACTGGGCGGGGTGACGTTTGTGTCTGAGCCCAATCAGTACCGCGGCGTCCATGGTGCCGGGATCGAGCCTTATCTGGACGAGGTGGAGCGCGCCATCACATCCTCCACCAGCGGCAAGGTTTCCGGCATGATGATCGAGACCGTGCAGGGCTATGGCGGCATTGTGCCCATGCCCAAGGGCTACATTTCAGGCGCCTTTGAGCGTGTGCGCGCGGCCGGTGGTCTCGGCATCGTTGATGAAGTGCAAGCCGGGGTCGGGCGCACGGGCGCCAGCTTCTGGGCGTTCGAAGCGCATGATGTGGTGCCCGACATTGTGATCATGGCCAAGGGCATCGGTAACGGCATTCCGCTCGGAGCCGTGGTCGCCAAGCGTGAGATTGCAGAACCCATGGCCGATAAGTTTCTGTTCCACACCTACGGCGCCAACCCGGTGGCGACGGCGGCGGGCCGGGCGGTGTTGAAGGTGATGCAGGCGGAGAGACTTCAGGAGAATGCGTTGAAAGTGGGAGCCGCGCTGAAGGAGCGCTTGACCGACCTACAGCAGAAATATGAGGTGATCGGCGACGTGCGCGGCGAGGGGCTCATGCTGTCGATCGAGCTGGTGAAAGACCGGCGCACTAAGGAGCCTGATCCTGAAACCACAGCGGCCGTGTTTGAAGAAAGCCGCAAGCACGGGCTGATCGCGTCAAAATCCGGGCCCTATCGCAGCGTCATCCGCATGTGCCCGCCTTTGTGTCTGTCCATGGAGGACGTGGATCGGGTGGCGGACGGGTTCGATGCCAGCTTCGCGGCGGTTGGCAACGCAAGATGAACGGTTTTGAGTTGGATGAGCGCTTGAGAACCGACAGCGTTGCCGTGACCTCGCTGGCGCTTTGTGATGTGCGGCTGATGAATGACAGCCGGTATCGCTGGCTGCTTCTCATCCCGCGGCGTGCGGGGGTCAGCGAGTGGCATGAGCTTTCCAAGGAGGACGCTTGTGTTTTGAGCCAGGAGATCCGTTTGGCGAGTGCTGTGTTGAAGAAACGCACAGGGGCTGACAAAATCAACGTTGCGGCCATCGGCAACATGGTGCGTCAGATGCATGTGCATGTGGTGGCCCGTCATGAGGGTGATGAAACATGGCCTGGTACCGTGTGGAACAGCGGTCAGGCGGTGCCTTACGACGATGAAACTGCAACCAGCTTCTGCAAAGAGCTGAGCCAGGAATTGGCTCGTGGTGTTTGAGCACCGCTAACCCGTCCGCGTCCTTGCGAAAGCGGGGACCCAGGGTTACAGTGCTCCAAGTGTGCGGCCCCTGGGTCCCGGATATTTTGCTGGTGCAAAATTCCGGGATGACGGCGAGGGAACTCAAGACTCACGCGGCAGGTTTCGGGGCCTCATCCCCGCTCTATCCGACATCGTCATCCCCGCGAAAGCGGGGACCCAGGGTTACAGTGCTCAAAGTGTGCGGCCCCTGGGTCCCGGATATTTTGCTGGTGCAAAATTCCGGGATGACGGCGGGGGAACTCAAAACTCACGCGGCAGGTTTCGGGGCCTCATCCCCGCTCTCGTCAGCATCATCAGCCCTGGCCTTGCGTTCAGCCATGAAACT
>JBCDDQ010000220.1:0-8238 GCA_039180225.1 Pseudomonadota bacterium | reverse complement strand
GGAAGTCCTCGTCAAAGTAAGAGCGCTCATGAAAGCGGCAGATGACCGCGGCATTGCGCCCCCGATTACGGAAATGAGTGGCCACGCGCACCGCTTTATCGAGTAGCATCCGATCCAGATGCACCTCCAGATTTTCCCGGCGCAGCACTTCCTTCACCGAGCGCTCATCAAACGGCGTGCCGTTGGGGCCGATCAGCTGCAAGGTGGCTTCATATGCCATGGTGCGGCGCGAGGCGATTGTCACCACAGGCTGCAGGAACAGCCCCTCGGAGCCAGAACCCAGGGCATCATCCACCAGGGCCGGCGTGGCGGTCATGGGAAACTTCGATGGCGGGCCGGAAGAGATCTGGCGCTGGGCCCCGATCAGGCTGGAGAGGGCAGGCTTGCGTGGGGGCATGGCGGCCATGCGCTCCTCGATCTCATGGAACTTCTCTTCCATGGCGCCAACCTTCTGGAGCACATGCTCATACTCCTCGGCAGCCTCCGGGTCAGTGCCTTCCGAAAGCTCATCGAGCCGGCGGTGCAACTGCTGGATCTTCTTGCTGAGTGCCGCGTTGGCTTTGATGAGGTCAGCCAGCTCGCCGGGGTTGCGCACTTTGCGCTCCGTCGAATGGATCCAACCTGGGATTTGCGAGGCGGCCACAAACAGGATCGCGGCAGCCAGCATGGCTTCTGTGGCTTTGAACACCGAAAATGCATAAAGCGCGTAGGCGGCCCCGCCAATGGCCACAATCAGACAAAAATAGGCGGCCTTCTTTTCCCAGCCGCTGCCCCGCCGCATCTTCATTGAACCGTCTGTTTTGCTGCTCAACGGCTCCCCCTCACCTTAGAAGCCAACCGTCCCCCTGGATATGCCCTGAACGCTCACAAACGAAAAAATGGCCCACCCGTGCTGGGGGACTAACCTGCAAGTTTATGACCTCTTATGGGGTGATTCGTGAACACTATTTGCGAGCGGGTTCTGCGCTGATCACACCCAGACGGCGACCAAGAACAAGCACATATCGGCGGGCATGCCTGAAGGAAACTCCTTCCGATTCCTCAATCATCTTAGATTTCTAAAATTTTGTCCGTTCGGCACGACCAGCAAGTGTTTGCACTGGCGGCATAAAAACGCTTTAATCGTCCCTTCACTGCTCAGTCCAATGAAAAACAGGGAGAGGATTAGCATGCAGAAGTTTTTGAAGGGGACAACCGTCGCTCTGGCACTCGGCATGGGGCTAATGACGGCTGGCGCGGCCAACGCGGCCGACCAGAAGTTTGTCTCGATCGGAACCGGCGGGGTCACCGGCGTTTACTACCCGACCGGCGGCGCCATTTGCCGTCTGGTGAACAAGGGCCGCAAGGATCACGGCATCCGTTGCTCTGCTGAATCGACCGGTGGTTCGATCTATAACATCAACACCATCCGCGCCGGTGAACTTGAGTTCGGTGTGGCCCAGTCCGACTGGCAATACCATGCTTTCAACGGCACATCGAAATTCGCCGACAAAGGCAAGTTCGACAAGCTGCGGGCTGTGTTCTCGGTTCACGCAGAGCCGGTGACCATCATCGCGTCTGAAGCCGCTGGTGTGAGTAACATCACCGACCTTAAAGGCAAGCGTCTGAACATCGGCAATCCGGGCTCCGGTACCCGCGGAACCTGGGAAGTGCTTGAAGAGGCACTTGGCTGGCAGCGCAGCGATTTGAAGCTGGCTTCTGAAATGAAGTCGGCAGAAACCGGTCAGGCTGTGTGCGACGGCAAGATCGATGCCTACTTCTGGCTCGTGGGCCATCCGTCTGCGCTGACCCAGGAATCGCTCGCCACCTGCGCGGCCAACCTGGTGAACGCAACCGGCCCGGCCATCGACAAGCTGGTCGCCGACAACCCGTACTACCGCACGGCCACCATTCCGGCCGGCATGTACAACAACAAAGAAGACATCACCACGTTTGGCGTGGGCGCCACCTTCGTCTCCAGCGCTGATGTGCCGGACGATGTGGTTTACACCATCGTGCAAGCTGTCTTTGAGAACTTCGACCAGTTCAAGAAACTGCACCCGGCCTTCGCCAACCTGAAGGAAACCGAGATGATCAAGGATGGCCTGTCGGCTCCTCTGCATCCAGGTGCTGAAAAATACTACAAAGAAAAAGGCTGGATGCAATAAGCCAACCAAATGTCGGGCGGGCCTCACAAGGGCCCGCCCGAATTGATTTAGGGCACTTTTAGAGGTTTGACACGCGCGCAACGGCGGGGAAGCGGCAGCGCGCGGAGGGGAGATATCAGATGGCCAGAGAAGTACAGAGCGCCGAAGAGCTCGTCGCGCAGGTGGATACCGGCGGGCGCGATCCAGTTGGCTGGCAACACAAGCTTATTTTGATCACAGCCTTTGTTTGGGCCTGTTACCAGCTCTACATCGCTTCAAATCTGCCATTCTTCTTGACCGACCTTACGGGCATCAGCGTTATATTGCCGTCCAGTGAGGCCCGCAGGATCCACCTGGCCTTTGCGATTTTCCTTGCTGCCATGGTGTTCCCTCTGTTCAAGTCTTCACCCAAGGACACCATCCCCTGGTATGACTGGGCCCTTGCGTTTACCGGGATTGGGGTGTGCCTGTGGGCGATCATCGACAAAGAAGCCATCTCGGGCCGCGCCGGTTTGCCCACCACCACCGACATGGTGGTTTCAGCGGTGGGCCTGTTCGTCCTCGGCGTTTCAATCTACCGCTCGCTCGGCCTGCCGCTGGTGATCATTTCTTCGATTTTCATGGCCTATGTGTTCTTCGGCCACGTCGCCTGGCTGCCGGATGTGATCCAGTGGAAGGGCGCCTCTTTCGGTAAGGCCACCTGGCATTACTGGATGCAGGATGAAGGCGTGTTCGGGGTGGCCTTGAAGGTCTCCACCGAGCTGATCTTCCTCTTCGTTCTGTTCGGCGCCATTTTGGAAAAGGCGGGCGCCGGCAACTATTTCATCAAGATCGCCTTTGCCTTGCTCGGCCACCTGCGCGGCGGGCCGGCCAAGGCGGCAGTTGTGGCTTCCGCCATGAGCGGGCTCTATTCGGGCTCCTCCATCGCCAACACGGTGACCACAGGCACCTTCACCATTCCGCTGATGAAGCGTACGGGCTTCTCACCGGAGAAGGCGGGCGCGGTTGAGGTGGCCTCATCCACCAACGGTCAGCTCACACCGCCGGTTATGGGGGCCGCGGCGTTCCTGATCGCCGAGTTCACCGGCATTGCCTATACCGACATTCTGAAACACGCCCTGGTGCCGGCGTTGGTGAGCTATATCGCGCTGGTTTACATCGTGCACCTGGAGGCCATGAAACTCGGCCTGCAGGGCCTGCCGAAGCCGCCGTCAGAGCGCACATTGGCCCAGAAGCTGCTGGGGGTCTTTACGGGCGCTGTCGGCACGGCACTGCTTTTGTGGATTGTCTATCAGATCCTGGCTGTGGTGAAGGCCGCCGCGCCGGATATGTCTTTCCTCACCGTGGCCGTTCTGTCCGCCATTGCCTATCTGGTGCTCCTGTGGTTCGCCTCGCGGGTGCCGGACCTGGTGGTGGATCCACCGGATGCCCCGATCACCGAGCTCCCCAAAGCGGGCGCGACGGCCATCACCGGGCTCTACTACATCCTGCCCATCGTCATTCTGATCTGGTGCATTCTGCCCACGCCTGAGCGCCTGTCGCCGTCGCTTGCGGCGTTCTGGGCGGTGGTAGCCATGACCATCGTGGCGATCACTCACAGGCCTCTCAAAGCGATCATGCGCGGCGAGAGCGACGTGGTGAATGGCTTTAGGCTTGGCGTTGCCGAATGGGTTGAAGGCATGATCTCCGGCTCGCGCAACATGATCTCCATCGGCATCGCCACGGGCGCGGCCGGCATCATCATCGGTTCCATCTCGCTCACCGGTGCGCACCAGGTGATCGGTGAGTTCGTTGAATTCCTCTCCGGCGGCAGCTTGCTGCTGATGCTGATCCTGGTGGCAGTGATGAGCCTGATCCTCGGCATGGGCCTGCCCACAACGGCAAACTACATCGTGGTGTCCTCGCTGATGGCCCCGGTCATCGTGGCGCTGGGCGCAAAGAGCGGGCTCATTGTGCCGATCATCGCGGTGCACCTGTTCGTGTTCTATTTCGGCATTTTGGCGGATGATACGCCGCCCGTGGGGCTTGCCGCCTTTGCGGCGGCGGCCATATCGGGCGGGGATCCCATCAAGACCGGTCTGCAGGGCTTCGCCTACGACATCCGCACAGCGCTGCTGCCCTTCCTCTTCATCTTCAACACCGAGCTGCTGTTGATCAATGTGGGCTTTGCCAAAGCAATCTTCGTCTTTGTGGTGGCGACCATAGCGATGATGTTATTCGCCTCGGCCACACAGAGCTGGTTCCTCACGCGCAACAAGATCTGGGAATCCGTGGCGCTGCTGTTGGTGGCCTTCACGCTCTTCAGACCTGGCTTCTGGTTAGATCGGGTGCAACCGCCGTATGAGATCATACCGCCCGCGCAGATCATGGAGGTGGTGGGCGAGGTCCCGCCGTCCGGCACCATGACGGTGGTGGTGAAAGGTCCGAACTTCGACACCGGCGAGACCGACAGCACCACACTGCTCATCCCGCTGGGCAAGCCGGCAGAGGCTGTAAAGCGTCTGCAGGATGCGGGCCTCACGGTGAATGTGGAAGATGGCTTGGCGAAAGTGGAGGAACCGCTGCCGCAGACCCCGTTCTTTGAGAAGATCGGCAAGAGCTTCGATTACTACGCCGATGACCCGGTGGTGATCTCAGAAATCCAGAAAGCATCCGAACGCCTGCCCAAAGAGGTGTTCTACATCCCTGCGCTCTTGCTGTTGGGCGTGGTGGTGCTGATGCAGATGAGACGCCGCCGTCAGGAAGACGAGGTTGCTGCCGAAGCTGCATAGTGGCGAGCGCCGGCGCCCTTGCGAACGCGAGGGCCCATAGCTCTGAGCGTGCCGATCGCTTGCTCCGCGTCCTCGCTTTCGCAAGAACGCTGAGCAGGGCGTCAACCGGCAACCGACTGATCGATGGAGCGGGCGAGCTTGTCGGCGAGCTCGTCCAGCTGGGCATCGGTGACGATGAAGGGCGGTGCGAGCATCACGTGATCGCCCTTGATCCCGTCAATGTTGCCGGAGCCCGGATAGCACACCAGGCCGTTTTCCAGAGCATGCGGGCGCACCTTGCCGCCAACCCCGCGTGAGGGGTCAAACGGTGCGTTCGTCTCCCTGTCCTCCACCAGTTCCAGCCCCATGAAGAGGCCGCGGCCGCGAATGTCGCCCACGTGAGGGTGGTCGGCGAACTTCTCCTGCAGCACCGTGCGCAGCTTCACGCCCATGGCGGCGCTTCTGGCCACCAGCTGCTCCTCCTCAAACACCTTCTGGACCTCAAGGCCGGCGGCGCACGCTGTGGGGTGGCCCACATAGGTGTGGCCATGCTGGAAGAAGCCGCTGCCGGTTTCGATGATCTCCGCCAGCTCCTCGCGCACCATGACCGCGCCGATGGGCTGGTAGCCGGCACCAAGGCCCTTGGCGAGGGTGATCATGTCGGGCACCACACCATCCTGCTCACAGGCAAACAAGGTCCCGGTGCGGCCCATGCCGCTCATTACCTCATCCAGGATCATCAAGGTGCCGCTCTCATCGCAGATCCGCCGGACCTCCTTGAAGTAGCCCGGCACGGGCGGCACCGCGCCCAAGGTGGCGCCCACAACGGTCTCGGAGATGAAGCAGACCGCCCTGCCCTCGCCCAGTTCGTCAATGTGGCTGGCCAGGGTGCCCGCCGCTCTCAGGCCATAGTCCTCATCGCTTTCACCTTCCTGACGATGGCGGAAGGCAAAGCATGGCTCGGCATGGCGCACATTGGGCAGGAGGACCGGCTGGAACGTCGCCCGCCGCGCCAGGTTGCCGGAGACCGACAGGGCGCCCAACGTGTTGCCATGATAGCTCATGCGCCGCGCCAGGAATGTGTCCCGGCCGGTCTCGCCACGCTCGACATGGATTTGCCGGGCAAGCTTCAGCGCTGCCTCATTGGCCTCAGACCCGCCGGAGAGGAAATAGACCCGCCAGGCTCCGCCGGGCGCCTTGGCGCTGAGGATCTCGGCCAGCTCTTCAGCCGGCTCATTGGTGAAGAAGCCCGTGTGGGCAAAAGCCATTTGATCAAGCTGGTCCTTGATGGCGGCAATAATGCGCGGATGGCCATGGCCAAGGCACGACACCGCCGCGCCGCCTGAGGCATCAAGATACTGTTTTCCCGTCTTGTCTGTGATATAGGCGCCAGCTCCAGTGCCGACGGTGGCGTATTCGGTTTTCAGATGCCGGTAGAAAACCCGGCTGCGATTGGTCTGTGCCATAGTCCTGGTGTGCCCTGATAGGAAGCTTGAGCGTGTTGAGATGATGACCGAAGACCCAAAATCCTTTTTGCGCAAGCTTTTTGATGTCGCGGTGGATGCCGCTCAGCCCAGTTTGCGCGTACCGAGCTTTCTGCCGGAGCCACCCAAGGGCCGCACCATTGTGGCCGGTGCCGGCAAAGCCGGGGCCGCGATGGTGCAGGCCGTGGAGGCCAATTGGGAAGGGCCTCTGGAGGGTCTTGTGATCACCAGATACGGACACGGACTGCCCACCGCGCAGGTCGAAGTGGTGGAAGCGTCCCACCCGGTACCGGACGCTGCCGGCTTTGCCGCAGCGCAAAGAATAAACCGGACCGTGCAGGGTCTGAGCGCGGATGACCTGGTGTTGTTTCTCATCTCCGGCGGTGGTTCCGCTCTCATGACCGCGCCGGCTGAGGGCGTCTCTCTGGAGGACAAGCAGGCCGTCAACAAGGCACTGCTGGCGTGCGGCGCCCACATTGGCGAGATCAACTGCGTGCGCAAGCACCTTTCGGCCATCAAGGGTGGGCGGCTGGCCGCCCATGCCTTTCCGGCCCGGCGTGTGGCGTTGATGATCTCCGATGTGCCGGGCGATGATCCTTCAGTGATCGCCTCCGGCCCCACGGTGGTTGACCCCTCCACCCGTCAGGAAGCCTTGGACATCATCGCAAAATACGCGCTGGATGTGCCGGCCGCCATAACGGACTATTTGGCCTCGCCCGCCTCAGAGACCCCAAAGCCTGGCGATGCACGCCTGGCGGATGTGGAGAACCATGTGATCGCCGCTCCATCTCAGTCCCTTGCCGCAGCGAAGGCGGTGGCGGAGAGGGCCGGTGTTAAGGTGCTTGATCTTGGCGATCTTGTGGAAGGGGAGGCACGGGAGGTTGGCGCTGAGCATGCGCGCATGGCCCTGGAGATTGCCGCCAGCAACCATAGCCCGACACTTATCATCTCCGGCGGGGAGTGCACCGTGACCATTGCCGGCGCCGGTAAAGGCGGGCCCAACACGGAATATCTCATGGGGATGGCCCTTGTGCTGAACGGAGCTGAGGGCATTCATGCGCTGGCCTGCGATACGGATGGGATCGATGGGGCTATGGACAATGCCGGTGCCATGATTGACCCCACCACCCTGGCCCGCGCATCGGCTGCCGGGCTCAACACCGCCGCCATGCTCGCCGATAACGATGCCTATGCCTACTTTCTCGGCCTCGATGATCTGGTGGTCTCAGGCCCGACCCACACCAACGTCAACGATTTCCGGGCGATCTTGATCCAGTAACCGGTCAGAGCGGGAAGTGGACACCGGCCAGGAACGAGCCGCCGAATAGGGCCAGATCCTCGCTGTCGCCATCGCCGATCACGCCGCCGCTCCAGCCTTGGCCTTCGCCGGCACCGCGAACATAGACGCGTCCGCCCTCGCCGAACGTCCAGAGTGTTGCCTCGGCACCGACCTGCACTTCGGTGGTGGTGAAAAACAGCTCCGACATTCGATTGCCATTGTCCACGCCCTTGGACGCAAACTGCATGGATGCGCGGCCCTTGCCGAAGATGGAGAGATAATCATTCAGCATATGGGTTAACTCCAGGCCGACCACCAGCCCATCACTGTTGCGCATCTGGTCGGGGGTGCCATTGCTGAATTCCCGATAATCAGCATAGCGATAGCCGCCACTGGCCACGGCCGTCACGCTGCCCAGGTCAATCTTCTTGGTCAGCTCCACGTCCACGGTTTCAACATCCAAGCTTGCGATCAAAGCGCCGGCGCCCAGATTGTTGCGTTCAAACTGGTCCCACTGGAACCACCGTACCCTGAGACCAAGCCCATCTTCACCTTCAAGGCCGGCCACAACCCTGGCCGTGGGCTCAAAGTCAAAACCG
>JBCDDQ010000219.1:0-8279 GCA_039180225.1 Pseudomonadota bacterium | reverse complement strand
GTTCATGACGCCCACCTTGCGCGAGCTGACCTACACGGCGCCATATATGCACAACGGCATGTTTGCCACGCTTGAGGACGTTGTGGCGTTTTACAACCGCGGTGGCGGCAACGCGGCCAACAAGGACAAGAGGCTTCATCCGCTCAACCTCAGCGCCGAGGAGCAGGGCAATCTTGTGGACTTCCTGCAGTCCCTCTCGGGCAACAGCTTTGATGTGCCCACCTACAATCCTGGTGAAATCGATACAAATGCGCCGGTGATCGCCAACTGGCGCGCGCAAAAGAACTGAGGAGCGGCCCATGAAAACCTCTTCACTTCCCCTCCGTCTCACGCTTTCGGTGTTGCTGACCGGCGTGCTGTTTCTGCCCGCTACGGCGCCGTATGCCGAGGACCGGCCGGCCTCGCTCGCCCCGCTAGGCGATCCGCCCAGCCCGCCGGACAACCCAACCACGCCGGAAAAGGTGGAGCTCGGCAAGATGCTCTTCTTCGATGGACGGCTTTCCGGCAATGGTGCCATGCCGTGCTCGGCGTGCCATATCCCGGATGAGGGTTGGGACTTTCCCGCCAAGATCTCCCTTGGCTATCCCGGCACCACCCATTGGCGCAACAGCCAGACCGTCGTCAACTCAGCGTACTATGGCAAGCTGTTCTGGGCCGGTTCTTCCAAGTCTCTGGAAGGCCAGGCGCGCTCTGCGGCAAGAGGCGGTGTGGCCGGCAATGGCGAAGACGACAAGATGGAGGCCCGCCTGGCGTTCGTCCCGGAATACCGCAAGCGGTTCAGGGAGGTGTTCGGCGATACCTGGCCGAACATCCGCCATGCCTACATGGCCATCGCCGCGTTTCAGCGCACGCTGGTGCAAACCGACACACCGTTCGATACCTATATGCGCGGCGATGATAACGCTCTGAACGCCTCTCAAAAGCGGGGCCTTGCGCTCTTCACCGGCAAGGCCAACTGCGTGCAATGTCATTCGGGCGCCCTGCTCAGCAACGAGAAGTACTACAATCTCGGGGTGCCGCCCTATGACGGCTGGGAGACAGATGCCACCGCGCAGATCACCTTCCGCTTTGAGATTTACGCCAAGGGCGTCACTCAGGAGAAGTACCGCAAGCTGAAAGACGATCCCGGCCTCTACTTCCGCACCAAGCTGGAGCAGGACATGGGCAAGTTCCGTGTGCCGTCGCTGCGCTACACCAAGTACACCGCGCCTTACATGCACAACGGCATGCTGGAGACGCTGGCCGATGTGGTCGACTTCTACAATGCCGGCGGCGGCACCAATGACTTTGCCGCCAACAAGACAGACCTGATCAAGCCGCTCAATCTGGGCGATCAGGAGAAGGCGGATCTTTTGGCTTTCCTGGAGAGCCTATCCGGTGAGCGCATCACCATGGAAGAGCCGGAGATACCGGAGTCCGAACCCCTTCCAGCCCCGACAAACTGAGTGCAGGAGAACCCGTCAATGTCCCCTCAAACTGGCCTCATCGAAACCATTAACGGGCCCGCCGATGCTCAAAAGAGCGGACGCGCCTGTGTCATGAACCGCAGATCTTTCCTGCTGACCTCCGGTGTCACCACCGCCACGGTGATGGTGGGGCTGCATACCGGAGAGGGGTTTGCCCAGGTGCCTGCCGTTGTCGCCACCTACCCGCGCAAACTGGTGGCCAAGCTTTCAGAGCTGAAAGCGGACGAGCCTGTGGACTTCGCCTATCCGGACGAGGAAGCTTATTCGGAATCCATGCTGGTGAAGCTCGGGCGCAAGGCCGGGGGCGGGATCGGCCCGGACGCGGATGTGGTGGCCTTCAACTACACCTGCACCCACCAGGGTGGGCCTTTGCAGGGCACCTACCAGGCGGCAGACAAGGCGCTGGGTCCCTGTCCCTTGCATCTCACCACGTTCGATCTGACCCGGCACGGCATGTTCATCTCTGGCCAGGCCTATCAGAGCTTGCCCCAGGTTCTGTTGGAGCTTGATGGAGACGACATCTACGCCGTTGGAATGTTCGGCCTGATTTACGGCCGCTACGACAATCTTCAAGGTTAAGGGAGAACGCATATGCCCACACCCTATTACATCCCTGAAACCAATATTCCTCTGCCGCCGCCGGATGCGGATGTGATTTCCACCGCCTGCGATTATTGCATCGTGGCGTGCGGCTACAAGGTCTATCGCTGGCCCGTGAAGGGCGGCAAGACAGGCGGGCCCATGGCTGACCAGAACGCGTTCGACACGGACTTCCCGGTTGATCCGCTGGGCCCCTGGGTTGCGCCCAACCAGTACAATGTGGTGCTGCACAACAATGAGCCGCACCATGTGATCATCATCCCGGACAAGGACACCAACTTTGTCAATCTGCAGGGCAACTCCTCCATCCGAGGCGGGGCCCTTGCCCAGAAGGTCTACAATCCCCAGACCCCCACCCGCGACCGGCTGAAGTCCCCCATGATCCGCATGTTCGGCGTGTTGATGCCGGTGCCTTGGGATTTCGCCATGGAGATCGCCGCCGAAGTGGCGAACCACGTGATCGCCAAACACGGCGCCAATGCGTACTGCGTGAAGACCTTCTCCTACGGCTATATGGAGAACACCTACGCCATTACCAAATATGCCCTCAGGCATGTTTCGACGGCCAACTTCACCTTCCACGACACCCCATCCGACGTCACCTCCACGCCCGGGTTCAGGGATGCGGGCTTCGATAATTTCGGTCCGTCCTATGAGGACTGGCGCGATGCAGAGACCCTAATGATCTGCGGCACCGACCCGTACGAGACCAAGACGATCCTTTTCACCGACTGGATCATGCCGGCCATTCAGGGCGGCCAGAGAACGATCTTCCTTGGCCCGCGCCGCACGGGCGGGATTGCCTATGCGGAAAAGAACGGGGGCATGTGGATCGACCTGCAGCCCGGTACGGACCTGCCGGTGGTGCTCGCCATTGCCCGCGTCATCGTGGAGAACGGCTGGGAAGATGCCGAATGGATCAAGAACTGGGTGAACAGCAAGTTTGAAAGTTCATCCGGCTTCGGCCAAGGCACGCGCAACACGCCGTGGCAGTGGCGCACCACCTGGGGCAAGTTCCAGACCAACGGTTTTGAGGACTGGAAGAAGTGGCTCCTGGCCCAGGACTATTCAGAGCCAGAGAAAGCGGCCGAAATCGCGCAAATCGACGTGCAGAAGATCCGCACCGCGGCTGAATGGCTTGCCAAGCCCAAGGCGGATGGCACACGGCCGAAATCCTCTTTCATGATCGAGAAGGGCTTCTATTGGTCCAACAATACCGGCAACACCAACGCCATCTCCGCGCTCGGCATCATTTGCGGCGCAGGCGGGCGGCCCGGCCAGATGATCGGCCGTGCCGGTGGCCACCAGCGCGGCGGTCTGCGCGGCGGCAAGTACCCGCGCAACAAGTCACCGGAGAAGCTGCCGGGCCGGCGGCGCCGGGCCATGGACACAGACCGGTATCTCATGTCCGGGCACACGCGCCTGGCTCATGTGATCGGCAACACCTGGATCCAATCCATGTGCGGCAGCCAGAGCCTGTCAGCGAAGTTCGAAGAGCTGACGGTGCAAAACCCCCACCAGGTTCGCTCCTTCGATAAGAAGGAGATCATCGAAACCCTGAAGAAGCGTGCTGATTCCGGGGGCATGGTGGTCTTCGACCAGGACATCTATCTGGTGGACCCGATCGGTGCGCGCTTTGCCGATATCATCTTCCCGGCAGCAGGCTGGGGCGAGGACACCTTTACCCGGGCCAATGGCGAGCGCCGGATCAGGCTCTATCCGAAGTTCTATGACGCTCCGGGCGAGGCCAAGCCTGACTGGTGGATCATCGCGCAGCTGGCCAAGAAGATGGGTTTTGAGGGCTTTGACTGGAACGACAGCAACGATGTGCTCACCGAAGGTGCCCGCTTCTCACGGGGAAGCCGCAAGGACTTCTTCATGGTCAAGGTGGCCGCTGACAAAGAGGGTAAGAGCCTGCATCAGAAACTTGGAGAGTTCGGCACGGACGGCATTCAGGGCCCGGTCATGATGATGGATGACGGCTCCCTGGTGGGCACCAAGCGGTTGCATGACACCACCCGCACCCTGCCGGCAGACGGCCCGGCCGGGGCCAACGTCTTCAACAAGAAGCTCACGCACTTCAACTCCCAAACCGGCAAGTGCAACATCCAGAAGGCGCCCTGGTCCTTGTTCTCCGACTATTGGGAATGGCTGAGCCCGAAAGGTGATGAACTGTGGTGCACCTCGGGCCGCATCAACGAGCGCTGGCAGTCGGGCTATGACGACCGCCGCCGGCCCTATATCGTTCAGCGCTGGCCGGAGAACTGGGTGGAGCTCCATCCCGACGACGCCAAGGAGCGCGGGATCGAGAATGGCGATTATGTCATGCTTTATTCAGACCGGATCCCCGTGCAGGTTGACACCATTGTGGGTGTGGAAGGCGATGACTTCACCTTCACCAAGCTCATGGAGAACGGCCATATCAAGCTTGAGAAGGCCGCCATCACCGCCGTGGCCATCGTCACGCCAGCCTTGAAGAAGGGGGTGATGTACATGGACTTCCTCCACACCGCCCAACCCGCCAATGCATTGGCCGGCCGCGTGGTCGACTGGATCAGCGGCAACTACAATTACAAGATGGGCATCGGCAAGGTGAAGAAGATCGGCGTGTCGCCCTACAAGAACGACTTCCGCTCCATGAGCTTTGCACGCCGCGACATTGCATAGACACATGGAGCGCAGGGCAATCGCATGCTGAAGAGTGTTGAGGCGCAAGAGCTGCACGTCTCCGTGAGTTCCAGGGTGCTGGCCGCCCTGCGCACGGTGCTGGACGAGGGGTCTGAGCCAGAACGCTGTGCTGCCGCATGTGCGCTTGGCACCCTTGGCGGGGAGGGCGTCGCCGATGCCCTCATAGGCGCACTCAGAGACCCGGACCCGGATGTGCGCTGCCAGGTGGCCGAAGCTCTGGCCACCCTGCAGCCGGAAAGTGCCGGCGAAGCGCTCATCGCCAATCTGCGCGATGACCCGGTGGGCGAGATCAAGCCGGTCTATATCAGCACCCTTGCCCGGCTTCGGATTGCGGAGAGCTATGACCTCTTGTGCGCCTTGAGCGTGGGCCGCGCTGAGCATTTGGGCGTGGCGTGGGAAGACGATATGAGCGGCTGGGACGATTGGCTCGACGTTCAGCTGGCCGCGATCGATGCGCTAGGGGTGATTGGTCCTGGTGATGCCGCGCCTGCCGTTGAAGCCATCCTTGCCGCGCTGAATGATATGGACGGTCAGGACATTTGGACCAATGCCTGCAGCGCACTGGCCCGCCTCAGCCCGCAAGGCCCGTTGGCGCTGGCCGCCCTGGCGGAGAACGCGTCCGTACTGCAGCGCAAGCGGATCGCGGCGGCAATGCGTCATGCCACCCAGGAAGAGGCAGAGCCTATCGGGTCGCGGCTTCTGGACGATGAGGATTTGACGGTGCGCCTCGCCGCACTGGAGAGTGCCGCCGCCCTGGACCTGGATGAACTCTGCCAGGCCGCGGTCGCGGACCGGTCAGCGCAGGTGCGCGCTGCGGTGTTCTCAAGTCTGGCTGAGCTGCCGGCGAAGCAGCTGCTTGGCGGGCTCAAGGATCCCGATCTGAGTGTCTGTATCGCCGCCTGCCGTGCGATTGCGCGCACCGGGACGCCGCGCACCGGTTTTGGTCTGTGCGCACGCATTGAGCGTCACCTGCGCACGGGCCGGTCCGACGTGCTGGCAGCCCTGATCGCCGCGGCAGCGGTTGCAGAACCCGAAGCGGCCGCTGAGCTTGCGGGCGATGCGGTGAACAACCCGGCAACGCCGACGGAGGTGCGCTTGGCGTGTCTTTGCGCCCTTGGCACGCGGCAGCCTGAGGGGGCGCTTCGCCTCCTTGCCGAGGCTGCAACGGATACTGATCGCGGCGTGCGACTTTCGGCGGTTGCCGCGTTGGGCGAGCTTGCCAAAGGCGCCACTCCCAATGCCGCCGGCGCTGCGGGCATCCTTGCACAGGCGGTGACGGGCGCGCTGCTTCCTGCGCCGCCTGACTGGCAACCCGACGAGGCCAAGACCATTTCGTTCGTGCCCAAGCGCGGTCAGCATGCCGCTGCGGAAGAGGGCACCGCGCGCGTGCACTTGGACCGGGAGGGCAACGTTGTGCCAAAGGGCGAGAGGGCGCGCACCCCTGAGCTGCCTGAGAGCGATGAGCCGGCCTTTCCGAGCTCCACGCTTGAGGCCATCCTGGGGGCCAATACAGCGGAGCCTGCCGGACCGGATCTTCGCCGGGCCTATGTGGAGGATGCCGATCTGCCCTATCTGGCCAGGGCCGCTTCCAGGGTGTCCAGGCGCAGGCTGAGCCTTGACGATATACCGCCGCCCCACGTGGATTTGCCGCGGATCGCAGCATCGGTGTGCGCGACTGTGCCCCGGTCCGACCTGGTGGAACCGCTGGCGGCAGCGGCCCGATCTGCGGACCTCGTGCTCGCCCATGGCGCGCTGGATGCGTTGAGTGAGCTGGCCGGCGCCGGGATCGATCTGGCACCGGCAGGCGAAGCTGTTCTGCACCTGTGCCAAGAGCAGGCGTGCGGCGTGAGCAGTCGGGCCGTGCGTCTCCTGAGCGGTCTGGAGCCGGCGCAGGGCTTGGCGCTGGCTGTTGAGGCACTTCAGAGCACTGAGGCGGATGTGAGGAAGGCCGCGGTGAAGGCCTGCAGAGACCTGGGGCGTGTGCCTAAGGGCGCGCTGGCTGGCCTGCTTCAGGATGCAGACCGGGGCGTCAGGGCAGAGGCCGCATGTGCCCTTGCCGATGCTGACGGTGACCAGGCGATCGCCGCGCTGATTGAGTTTGGGCTTGCCGAGAACGCTGTCCAGATGCACGAGGCGGTGCAGCTGTTGAAGCGCTTCGGCACACAGGCCCTGGATCAGCTGGTGCGCCCTGCCACGGAGCCTGATGCCACCAGACGCTATTTTGCATTGCAGATGATTGCTGCTCTTTCTACGCACCAGGGTGAGCTCAACCCCGCGGCGGTTCTGCCGCGTTGAACCGGCTGCAAACGTGCTCGGCTACGATCGCTGAAGACCCGATGAGAGCAACCAGCTCCTGAACCGGCGAACCGGCACCCGGTTCTGATCGCCTGGTCTGCACACGATGTAGAGCGCGCGGCTCAAAGTGGTAACGGAGTTGTCCAGCCGCACAAGCCGTCTGGCCTGCAGATCATCTTCCACAAGCAGCCGCCTGACGAGGGCAACACCCTGGCCATCGATGGCCGCGGCGATGAGCACGGCGGAATCAGCAAACCTGACCGCCGGGGTCGCCACGCGGCCCGGGTCAAGGCCATGGCCGGCCGCCCAACGGTCCCAGGCTGGATTGAACTCGTCATTGAGAAGCGGAAGCGAGGCAATGGCTTCAGGTCTCATTGGCCCTTTGTGGCGGGCCGCAAACCCGGGCGCAGCGACGACGATCAGTTCCTCGCGGGTGACGAGTTCATGGTGCACGTCTCCCCAATCGGGCGTGCCATATCTCAAGGCCACATCCACTTGGCTGGCGTGGAGATCGACGATCTCGTCATTGGTGTCGAGGAATACGGACAGTCCAGGGTGGGCCGACCGGAACGCGGCAAGTCTGGGAACCAGCCATTTGGTCGCCAGCGAGGCAGACAGCGAAATGGTGATCGACCGGTTGTCTTCGCTGCGACGAACATCGCGCAGGCCATCGCGCAGCGCCGCAAAGGCCCGCTGCGTGGCCTGATGCAGGCGCTCTCCCTGCTCGGTTTTCGCAACGCCATTTGCCCGCCGATGCAGCAGGGGAACGCCGAGATAGTCCTCAAGCTGTTTAATCTGTCGGCTCACGGCGCCATGGGTGACACCGAGTTCGGTTGCGGCTTTGCTGAGATTTGACAGGGCGGCGGCCACGTCGAAGGCCTGCAGAGCGCGCAAATGCCGGGCGTGTTGGTCCATTGATATGATTTTTCCTCACATAGATGTTCCATAAACTCGCTTTTGCTTCGCTTTTTGTAGGCATAGACTTAACCAGATGTCCAGAAACCTCATAGCTGTAGCAGGGCGGGCCTGATCGTTCTGCGCCACATCCAGGAGACCACAAATGTCATCAGACAAGGTTGCGATCATGACCGGCACGGGCCAGGGGATTGGCAAGGGGTGCGCAATCGAAATGGCAAAGGCAGGCTACAAGGTCTCGCTCATGTCGCCCTCAAACAGATCTCGGGAACTGGCAGAAGAGCTTGGCGGCATAGGCCGCAGCGGGTCGGTCCT
>JBCDDQ010000218.1:0-8297 GCA_039180225.1 Pseudomonadota bacterium | reverse complement strand
GCAACATGTGTCCCAGATGAATGGCCATCCAACGCGCTAAACCTTCGGGCAAGGCGTGTGGACAGAACCCGGCTTATAGGTCAACTGGCAGCTCAAAAGGCCGGCTCGGAGGTAAACCCTTCGGGCCGGCGCCACTCACTGCCCCTTCGCTCTGCAATGAGATTGGACAATGCCGCAGCCCCGAAGCGCGCTGCAGATCGCTTTGGTGGAGCCGCGCAAGGGGATGGTGATCCGGTCACGCGCCGCATTGAGCGTGGCTTCAGAAGACCGCAACAGGCCGGTCATGATCCGGCCGTTGGCGCGATAGCCTCTGTCCAGATTCAGCTCGCCGTTCGCCTCAAAGAAGTTGGCTTTAAGCGGATAGGGCTGGCCGTCAATCACCAGGTCGATATACGAATCGCTGCTGCTGAAGCGGCCCTGGCCGGCCTTTATGGCGGATTTGGCCAGAGAGGCAAAGCGTTCGCGGCCCAGCATGCCCAGCTCGATCTGCTTGCCGTTCGGATAACAGCTCAAAGTGAAGGAGGCGGTTCCCGCAGAGCTTGGAACCTCTACGGAGGCCGAGAACAGAACCCCGCGGCCTTCGCTCTGTTCTGCTGAAATGCGCCCGTCGAACTTCCATGTCCCAAGTGAAAGCGAGGGGGCGGGGGGCTCATCGGGCTGCTGCTGGCCGCCGCCAGGCTGCCAGTTGCGCACCGCCAGCACCGTGCCATTGTTTCCCTGGCCTTGCTGGTTGGTGATGTAAAGGGCAGCGGCCGTGGGGTGAACTCCGCGCGGATTGTATTGACCGATGTTGAGTTTGATCGCACGTCTGATCGTAAGGTCTTGCGCAGAAAGCACCCAGATTGTGCCATTGCCGCCGATCGCGATCACGTTGTCCTGGAACACCGCAAGGGTTCCGATGAACTCGCCGGGCAGGGTCCGGCGTGCTTCTTCCAGGCCTGTGCGGGGGTTGAAACGGATGACAAGTCCATTCTTGTTGAACGCGCCCCCGGCCACAAAGGCCCCTTGGCTGTTGGCTGCAATGCTTCGGACAAATCCGTCAATGTCCCAGATTGCCCTGAGCTTGAGGCTGTCGGGCTCCAGCACCGAGATCCGGCCGGCACTGCCTTGGCCATGCACCAGCCAGACTTTGCCGTCCACCAGTGCGATCCCTGCGGCATTGCCATCAGGCAGACGGTCAGACCCCGTGGTCCGGCCTGTGCGCTGGTCCATACGGACAACCTTTGTGTTCGCAGACGAGCCGCCGGGTTGGGTGAGGATGTACAAGTACCGGTCATCGGCCACCATATCGGCTGGATGGTCGCGAAGCCTGCCCAGCCGCTTGCCTTTTCCGCGAGGCGGGAGCGACCAGACCAGAGCGTCGGTGTGGACCAGAGAGAACACCTGGCCGGACCGGTTTGCCGCCATGTTCACAGGTAGGCGGCCGACCTTTACCCGTTTGATGATGCGCCCGTTCTGTGCATCCATCTGCGCCACCCTCCGCACGCCGCTTTCAGCGATCCACAAATTCTGGCCGTCTGAGGTGATGCCCTCCGGCCATTTGCCGATGGGCCAGACTGTGGCGGTGAGCTGGACACGTTCCACCTGAGGCTTGGCCGCTGGTGGGGTCACTGGCGTGCTGGGCGGTGTGGCCGCGGCCACCACCTGCTTTTTGGGCGGTTGAGGAGGGCTGGCGGGTTGACTTGGCGGCGGATCGGCGTTGGCTTGCAGTTCGGCAATCTTAAGCCTCGCCAGCTCGGCAAACTGCCCTTTGGGGAATTTCCTCAGATATGTGCCGATGATCGCCGGGCTGGTGCTGTCCTTAACACTCGACCAGAAAAGCGCTTCTCGGTCTATCGAAGTGGACGGCTTGGGCGCTTGGGGCTGCCCGCCTGCGGCAGCCTCTTGGCTTTTGCCAGCGAAGAAGAAGTCGCCGGTCACTTCATCATAATAGGCTGGCCTTTGGTTGTGGGACACCTTGGTGGCCAGTTGCTGCACCTGGCGCCGCACTGTCCGCGCGGTGCGGGTCAGAGAAACGCCGGGCTTCTTGATCAGGGGCACCAGATTGCGCGTGAACACGGAGTTGGGGTGGGGGTCATCATCGGACAGACGGTCCAGCGCCGTCTGGCCCACGCCGGCTGAGTACATGATGAAGGTGCCCTCTGGAGAAGGCATGCGGGCAAGACCCCGGCTGCCGCCAAGGCTGCGCGTTCCCTCGCTGGGGAAGGGGTTGTCCCGGCAGGCATCCAGAATCAGAATGGAGACCCGCGTGGAGCGCTGGCGGATGGAGCGCAGGATCTCGTCGACCGGAATGGCCTCCGACCTGATGAAGTCTTCGCGTCCCGGCTTGGCGCTTGGAATGTCTGTGGGCAGCAGATAGTTGCGGCCGGCGATCTCAATGCCATGACCGGCATAGAAGAACAGAGCCTCATCACCCGGCTCAAGCTTGGAATAGAAGGTCTGAAGCTGAAAGTTCATCTCGCGGCGCACAAGATTTGTTGCGCTGACCACCTCAAACCCGACGCTCGTCAACGCATCGGCCATGGCCTTTGCGTCATTGCCGGCCTTCTGGAGTTTGATCACGTCTTGATAGTCATCATTGCCGATCACCAGGGCCACGCGCTTGGCCAGGACGTCATGTCCACCGGCAATGAGCAGAGCAATCACAAGAAATGAGGAGATCAAAAAATGCCGCATTGCCGAATGTCGCCCATGTCATAAAAGCCCACTTTAAGTTTGACATAAGGGGTGTGGATTTCCAAGAACTTAGACGGCTATCGATCCGCCGGAACTTGGGCTAAGCTGCCCGTTCCTGCCATCTCAGTTCTTTGGAGCGCACGCCCCCAAGTGAAAATCACACGCATCTCCGTCTACCAAGCCGATCTGCCGATGAAAGAGGGCTCCTATAGCTGGTCCACACAGTCCTTCTCCGCGTTCGACAGCACCGTCGTCGCCATTGAGACCGATGAGGGGATCACAGGCTACGGAGAAACCTGCCCGCTCGGGCCCTCCTATCTTGCTGCCTATCCGGAGGGCGCTCGCACCGGCATTGCCACGATTGCGCCCGATCTGATCGGCGCCGATCCCACTCAGTTGGACCGCATCAACGACCGGCTGGACCTGCTCTTGAAGGGCCACCCTTATGTGAAGTCAGCCATCGACATGGCGTGTTGGGATATTCTCGGCAAGGCGACCGGATTGCCCGCCTATGCGCTGCTGGGCGGCAAGCGTCAGGAGCATGTAACTCTCTTCAAAGTCATCTCGCGCACCGACCCGGACGTTATGGCCGCGCGGGTGGCCGAATACCGGGACCTGGGCTTCAGACAGTTTCAGATGAAGGTGGGGGAAGATCCCACCACGGATATTGAGCGCTTCAGAAAGGTGGCCGCGGCTATGGAGCCGGGCGAGGTGATGGATGCAGACGCCAACACAGGTTGGCGCCAGCACGACGCCATCCGGGTGGTGGATGCGGTCCGCCCGTTGGCCTCAGAGCACGATATTAAGCTCTACATCGAACAGCCGTGTCTGACCTACGAAGAATGCCTCACCGTGCGCCAGCACACTGATCTTCCCATGATCTTGGATGAATGCATGGAGAGCCTGCCCGTCCTGCTGCGCGGCTATCACGACCGCGCCATGGACCTGATCAATCTGAAAATCAACCGCATGGGCGGCCTCACCCGCGCGCGCCAGGTCAGGGATCTTTGCATTTCGTTAGGGATCGTCATGACCATTGAGGACAGCTGGGGCGGTGAGATTGCCACTTCGGCCATTGCCCACCTGGCGCAATCCACGCCGGAGAGCTTTCACTTCCAGTCTTCAGCCTTTCACGAGTACCACACGGTGGCCATTGCTGACGGCGCCCCGGTGGTCACCGGCGGCACCATGCGCGCCTCCGATGCCCCCGGACTGGGGGTGGAACCGCTCATGGATGTGCTTGGGGCGCCCGTCTACACAACATGATGGCGCTTCACGCCGATTCATTTTGCTGCACTTTCGCAACCATTTGTTAAGCACCAGAGTGCCATTTTCCTAACATTCGTTAACCCGCGTTCGCGGAACGGGCAGTCACTGCACTGGGGAGCATGCGGCACAACAATGTCGGGCCAAGAGCACGCGCGTCACATCCCTGTCATGTGCGCTGAAGTGGTTGAAGCGCTTCAGCCCACCGATGGCGGCATCTATGTGGACGGCACCTTCGGGGCCGGCGGCTACACGCGTGCTGTGCTGGAGGCGGCCGATTGCCGGGTTTTGGCCATCGACCGTGACCCGGATGCCATCGCCGCCGGCAGGGAACTGGTGGAGGTCTATGACGGCCGCCTCGTGCTCCTGGAGGGCCGTTTTGGGGCGCTTGAAGAGCTGATCCGCGGGGCAGGGTGCAACAGCGTGGATGGAGTGACCTTTGATCTGGGGGTCTCCTCCATGCAGTTGGATGAGGCTGATCGCGGCTTTTCCTTCCGCGCCGATGGTCCGCTGGATATGCGCATGGACCAGGGCCGAAGCCCGCAAACCCCCAGTGCCGCCGAAGTGGTCAACAGTGCCAGCGAAGGCATGCTGGTGCGCATCATCTCCGTACTGGGCGAGGAAAAGCGCGCCAAAGCTGTGGCCCGTGCCATTATCCGGGCCCGCGATCGGGGGCCGATCACCGGCACCCTGCAACTGGCGGAGCTGGTTGAGCGGGCCGTGCCCATCCATCCGGCCAAGCGCACCATTCATCCGGCCACCCGCACGTTCCAGGCCTTGCGCATATTCGTGAACCGGGAGCTTGAAGAGTTGGCCAATGGCCTGGCTGCGGCCGAAGAATTGCTTAAGCCGGGCGGGCGGCTTGCCGTGGTTTCGTTCCACTCTCTGGAAGACCGCATCGTCAAACGCTTCTTTGCAGAGCGCACCGGCCGCGGGGGCCGCAGTTCGCGCCATCTGCCTGAACTGGTCGAGGTGCCGCCGTCGTTCCGCGAGGTATTTCGCGGCGCCAAACAACCGGGCGAGGCTGAGACAGCCATCAATCCCCGGGCCCGCTCGGCCCGCCTGCGCGTGGGCGAGCGCACCGAAGAGGGCCCGATCGCGCTCAACACCAAACCCTTAGGGGTGCCATCCCTGCCGGAGGTTTCCCTATGATTCGCATCCTCAATGCAGCCCTGGTTGTTGCCGCCCTCGTTGCCGCTTCCATCGTCTACAGTCTGGAGCGCGAGAGCCGGCTTGCAGAAGGCCGGCTGGCGGAAATCAACCGTGCGATCGCCGAAGAACGCGAGCAAATCAGACGGCTGCGGGCCGAATGGAGCTATCTCAACACGCCCGCGCGTCTTGAAAAGCTGGCGGTCAAGCATTTGCAGCATGTGCCGAGCCCCATCTCCCAAGTCATCAAACTGAATGAGGTGGCTGCCAAGGTGCCGGGCCTGAAACTTGAAGAGGAGACCGGCGGCGACGATGCCATAGGAACCATGCTGGATGGCAATGTGGCGGCCGTAGAGGGCGAGGTTCCCCCGCAGCCGACCCAACCCGACCTGATCGGCAATATATTGAAGGGCATGGAATGACCGACCCTGCCCAAAAAGTAACATTCTTCATGGTGGTGCGCTGGCTCTTCGCCAAGGCGCTCGGCTCCACCGACGCCACCGGACTGCCGAACTTCAAGCAAGGCCGCACGCGCGGCCGGCTTGTGCTAGCGGTCTTCGTCTTGTGCTTTGCGACCATCTCGGGTCGCATCCTCCAGCTGGCCCTGTTTGACGATGGGTTCAACAGGATCCACACCTCCAGCACGGCCAACATGCGCATTCCACGCCCGGACATTGTCGATCGCAACGGCTTTGTGCTGGCCACCGATCTCAGAACAGGCTCCATGTTCGCCAATCCGCGCAAGGTGAACGATATTGACGAGGCGATCGAGCTGCTCTCGCCCCACCTGCCGGATCTTGACGTGAACAAATTGCGCAAGAAGCTGCAATCGGACAAAGGCTTCGTCTGGGTTGAGCGGGAAGTGACGCCGCGCCTGCAAGAAACCTTGCATGATCTGGGCATTGCCGGATTTGGGTTTCGCAACGAGACCCGCCGGATCTATCCCATGAGCCGGCTGGCCGCACATGTGCTCGGATTTGTGGATGTGGATTCCGTTGGGCTCGCGGGCATTGAGAAATATCTGGACGACCGGGGACGGTTGTTTGCTGCGTCCCTCGCCGATCCTCACAAAGCCGCTGCTGCGCCGGTGGAACTCTCCTTGGACGTGCGTGTGCAGCATGGGCTCACCGAGGAGCTGAAGCGGGCGGTCAAAAAGTACAAAGCCAAGGGCGCGCTCGGCATCATCATGGACGCCACAACCGGAGAGGTGGTGGCTGCCAGCTCGTTGCCTGATTTCAATCCCAACGACCCCAAGGATGCCCTGAAGAAGGACCGGATCAACCGCTTCTCCGGCGGGGTGTTTGAGATGGGCTCCGTGTTTAAGGCCGTGACTTTTGCCATGGCGTTCGAGCAACGGACGATTACCCTGCAAAGCCGCTTTGATGTCCGTGCGCCACTGCGAGCCGGCGGCTCGAAGATTGATGACTTCCATCCCCAGCGGCGCATCCTCACGGTGCCGGAGGTGTTCACGTATTCCTCCAACATCGGCACGGCCAAAATGGCTCTCGGTGTGGGCCTGGCGGCGCATCAGGCCTTCTTACAGAAGTTCGGGTTTTTCGATCGTTTGCGCACGGAAATCCCTGAGGCAGCCGCCCCATTGCGGCCCAGAAAGTGGCGCACCGTTTCAACGATGACAGCCTCTTTCGGACACGGTATTTCCGTTCAGCCGCTGCAGTTGGTCAGCGCTGCCGCGGCCCTGGTGAATGGCGGCCGCTTGATCACGCCCACCTTCTTAAAGCGGGACCGGGAGCTGGTGACATCGCACAGCCGCCAAGTGATCAGCGCCGAGACCAGCAAGAAAATGCGCTACCTGTTCCGCCTCAACGTGGAAAAGGGATCTGGCCGCAAGGCCGAAACGGAGGGCTTTTCGGTGGGCGGCAAGACCGGTACGGCCGAGAAGGTGGTGGGCGGCCGATACTCCAAGAAGCACCGGTTCAACTCCTTCCTCGGCGCCTTCCCCATGAATGCGCCGAGATATGTTTTGGTGGTATCCATAGACGAGCCTCAGCCGCTCCCCGAAACCCATGGCTTTGCCACGTCCGGGTGGAATGCGGTGCCCACGGCCGGCAAGGTGATTGCGCGCATCGCTCCGCTTCTAGGTCTGAGACCTGAGAGCCAGCCGGTGGCCGCAGAGAGCATTCTGAACGCAGCGGTGGGAGGCTAGCCGATGAAGTTGGATGCCTTGATCACTGATGATGCGAAAGTCGCCCCATCCGTCGCCGACGTTGAGATTGGCGGCATCACGTGCGACAGCCGGGAGGTTCAGCCGGGCTACCTGTTCGCCGCCCTGCCCGGGGTGAATGTGGATGGCGCCAAGTTCATCACCAGCGCCCTGGAAAAGGGTGCAGCAGCGATCCTCACCCGGGAAGCAGGAACCGATGAGCGCTTTGTGCAGGCGGACAATCCTCGCCGCGTGCTGGCCCGTGCGGCTGCGCGATTCTATTCCAACCAGCCGGAGACGGTTGTGGCGGTCACCGGCACCAACGGGAAGACCTCTGTTGTTTCATTCGTGCGCCAGATCTGGCAGTCCCAGGGCATTCG
Organism: Pseudomonadota bacterium; assembly: GCA_039180225.1. Taxonomy (GTDB): domain Bacteria; phylum Pseudomonadota; class Alphaproteobacteria; order Rhizobiales; family CAJQND01; genus JAAEUE01. The sequence goes on along the minus strand of JBCDDQ010000218.1, from coordinate 665 downwards.
TGCGGCAAGCCTCGGCACCGTCGGGGTCGAGGTGCCCAAAGACATGGGCGCTGTGGAGCAGATTGCCCACACCACACCAGATCCGGTTCAACTCCAGAAGGTGCTCGACCAGTTGGGCCAGTTGAAGATCACCCATGCCGCCCTGGAAGCCTCCAGCCATGGCCTTGCGCAACACAGGCTGGATGGGGTTCGGCTGTCGGCCGGCGCGTTCACCAACATTTCCCGCGACCATTTGGATTATCACGAGACTTTCGAGGATTACTTCGCCCAGAAGATGCGTCTGTTCAACGAACTGCTGGGCCCGGGTGCTGCGGCGGTGATTGATGCCGATGGTGACCATGCCGCAGAGGTGGTCAAGATCGCCGAACATCGCGGGCTCGCCTGCTTAACGGTGGGCAGAGCCGGTGAGCACTTGAAGCTCCTGTCCTCAGAGCGCCATGGCTTTGGTCAGCACCTGAAGATTAAGGCCCAAGGAGAGAAATTCGACATCTACCTGCCCTTGGTGGGAGACTTCCAGGTCTCCAATGCATTGGTCGCTGCCGGTCTGATCCTTGCGGTGAGCAATGGGGAGCCGGCTTCCGTCCTGCCGTCTCTGGAGAATCTTGCCGGCGCGGTGGGGCGCCTTGATATGGTGGCTCAAACCTCCGACGGCGTGCCGGTCTATG
>JBCDDQ010000217.1:0-8298 GCA_039180225.1 Pseudomonadota bacterium | reverse complement strand
TATTCAGGGTGTTGCCGTCGGTGGACTTGGTGGCATCGGTGCCGATGGCATCGATCTCATCCCACACGCCGCCGGACATTTTCGACATGGCTTCACCGAAGACGGTTTCCAGAGCCGCCTTATCCTGATCAGACAGACTGTCGAATTTCTCCTGGTTCATGATCAGCGCAAAAGAGCCGCGATAGAAGCCGCCCGGCATTTGGTAGGTGTGCTGAGCCACTTCGGTGAGCTTAAAGCCCTTCTTGCCTTCCATGGGCATCATCACGCCGTCCGCTGCTTTGGAGGCCAAAGTCTCATAGACTTTCGGCGCCGGCACCCGGATGCCCGTGGCGCCAAGGGCCGTGCCCACATCGCCCGACACGCCGCCGCCAAGGCGCAGCTTCATGCCTTTGATCTCGTCCAGGCTGGTGACCTTCGTGGCGCTGTGCAACTGACCGGGGCCATGGGTGTGGAGCGCCACAACCTTCACGCCGTCATGCTCGTTGGCGCCTTTCAGGAACTTGTCATAGGCCCGCCAGTAGGCAACGGATGCGGCTTCCGCGCTGCCTTCATAGCCGGGCAGTTCGATCAGCTTGGTGGCCACGAACCGGCCCGGATTGTAGCCATGGAAGATCCAGCTGAGATCGGCAGCGCCGTCCTGAATCAGGTCGAGCTGCGCGGGCGGTGAGGCCAGCTTATACTTGATCTCGGCGGTGACGCGGCCGTCGGTGGCTTTCTCGATCATTTCGATGAAGCGGGGCCACAGCTTGGCGTTAATGCCATGGGTGGGCGGGGCCCAGCTGGAGATGATCAGTTTCTCCGCAGCCTGGGCGGCGCCGAGGGTGAAAGAAGCCGCCACGGCGGACGCGGCCAGAACGGTTGCTACTCTGCGGGTCAGTTTCATGAATGTACTCCTCCCTGAGACAAGTGTATTTTGCGGCGAAATTAGTTCCACTTGTAACTAATTGCAATCCCGGAATGGCACTATGGCCCAGAAAAGCTCATTTCCCAAGGATCAAGGCGCGCAAATCATCGTGCACCACTTTGCCCATTACGTTGCGGGGCAGGGCGTCGGTAAATTTGAATGACTTGGGGTGCTTGAAGCGGGCAAGCTGGACGTTCAGGGCCTCGGTGAGTGTGTCGGTTGACGGTGGTTCCCGGCCCGAAACGGGGACCAGGACAGCGGCCGGCACCTCGCCCCATTTGGCATCGGGCAAAGCACACACGGCGCATTCGGCGATGCCCGGCACAGCGGCGAGTACGCGCTCGATCTCGGCAGGATAGATGTTCTCGCCGCCGGAGATGATCATGTGTTTGGAGCGTTCACGGAAATAGAGATTGCCTTTCTCATCCATGGCGCCGATATCGCCGGTGCGATACCAGCCGTCCCGGAAGGCGGCCTGAGTCTCGTCAGGCCGGTTCCAATAACCGGTCATCACGTGATCGCCCTTTACTTCGATCTCCCCATCCTCGCCCGGCGGAGCTGCGGTGCCGCCGGGTGTTGCGATGCGCACCTCTGAGCAGCAGCCGGCGCGCCCGGTGCTTTGTGGGTTCGTCTTCCCCTCGCCTGGTTCGGTATAGGCCGCCACCGGACAGGTCTCCGTGGAGCCATAGACCTGGACCACCGAAATGCCCGCACGCTCATAAGCCTCAATCAGGCTCAAGGGCACGATCATGGAGCCGGTGGTGATCATGCGCAGGCTTGAGAGGGCCTCGGCCCATCCGGGTTGGGTCATAACGGCCTGCAATGTGGCGGGCACCAGGACGAGAATCTGAGGTTTCAGTTCAGCGGCCGCTTTTACCGTTGCGGCCGGATCGAACTTGCTGTGCAAGATCACCGTTGCGCCGGCCGCCAGCGCCGGGGTGAGCGAGATGTTGAGGCCGCCCACATGGAACAGAGGCAGCACCACCAACACCCGGTCGTCTGCCGTCATCTTGTGCATGTGGATGCTGCCCTGCGCATTGGCCTTAAGGGCGCCCTGGCTGAGCACCGCGCCTTTGGGCCGGCCCGTGGTGCCGGAGGTGTAGACGATCAACAGGTCGTCGTTGAGGCTTCCGGTGTGCGCTATGGTGGCGTCTGTTGCCGGGAGACCGGACAGCGCGGAGGCCGGCTCGACCGTGTGCCACACAGCATTGGCGGCCAGGTCAAATTCTTCAGAGCAAAACAAAACGTTCGGATTGCAGTCCTGCAGGATGAAAGAGAGCTCAGCCTCGGCCAACCGCCAGTTCAGGGGCACAAGGAGCGCCCCGATCCGCGCGCAGGCGAACAGGAGTGCGATCATGGCCGGATGGTTGAACCCAAGGAATGCGACGCGATCGCCCCTGGTGACCTGGTGCCGGTCCGCCAGATACACCGCCACGGAGGCCGACCACTCGTCCAGCTGGCCATAGGTCCAGCTTTGCCCGTCCTCGTGGATCAGGGCCGTTTTGTCCGGCGCACCGTCTGCCAACCAGTTCGCAATGGTCCCGGAGCGGGATAGGTCAGTCATCGCTCTCGCCGGGCTCGTACAAGGCCTCGCGGCCGATCCGGTCCAGGCACAGCTCTGCCGTCCAGGGCAGCATCAGCGAGCCGCAGCGGCTGTCCCGATAAAGGCGCTCCAGCGGCAGGCTTTTCACCATGGACTGGCCGCCGCAGGTTCTGATGGCCAGACGGCAGAGCTCGTTTGCGGTCTCCATGACCAGATGGTTGGTGGCGTAGGCCCGGAGCACCTGATCTTTGGAGGGTTTGCATTGGGCTTCGGATATAGCCTGGAACCAGAGCGATTTTGCCGCCTCCAGTTTCACCCGCATCTCGGCGACGGCGATCTGTTTGGTGGGATACATGCGCCGTTTGACGGGCGGGGTGCCCGGCACCTCGCCGCGCAGATAGGCGACCGTAAAATCGTAGGCCGCTTGCGAGATGCCCATATAGGTGGGCGAAAGGGTGAGGAACATGTGGGGCCAGTTGCTGGCCGCCTGAAAGTAGACGCCCTGGGGCATCAGTTCCTCAGAGGCGGCCACGAAGACATCTTCAAACAACAAGGTGCGCGAGACCGTACCGCGCATGCCTAGAGGGTCCCAGTCGCCCACCACTTTCACACCGTTGGCCTTGGCCGGCACAGCGAGATAAAGCGTGTCGCCTCTGGAGGGCTTCTTGCCCTCGATGATGTGGGTGCACAGCACGCCGTAGTAGTCCGCATGGCCGGCGAGGGAGGCAAAGATCTTCTTGCCGGACACGATGTAGCCGCCCTCGGTGGAGCGCGCCTGGGTGGAGAAGGGCTGGAAGCCTGCTGCTGCCGCGCCACCTTCGGAGAAAGGCTGGGAGTAGAGCGCACCGTCCTCCACGATGCGTTTGTAATGGAGGGCGCGGCCAGATTTATGGCGGGCGCGTTGCTCATCGGTCAGCTCCAGATCGTCCGCCAGGGCGCCGGTCCACAGGGTGGAACAGATGTGCATGTTCCAGGTCAACGCCGTGGCGCCGCAATAGCGGCCGATCTCTGCGGCCGAAAGGCAGTACGCCCGCATGCCGGCCCCCAAGCCGCCATGCTCTTCGGGGATGCAGATGCCGAGCAGGCCCGCCTCATGCATGTCCTTGTAGTTCTCGGTGGGGAAGATGGCTTCCCGGTCCCACTTCTCGGCCCGGTCGGCGAACTTCTCCTTAGCCAGCGTGCGGGCACGGGATGTCATGTCGGCTTCTAACTTGGTAAGCTTCCAGGCGTGGGGATCGAAAATCGGCGCATCTGTCATGGCGGGTCCTTCAGGCGATGAACTCTTCTACAATCTCGTTGAACCGGTCCGGCTGTTCGATGGGGGCGAGATGGCCGGCCCCATCCATAACGGTGAACCGGGCACCGGGAATGCGCGAGGCCATGCGTTCCATCATGGCAGCCGGCGCGGTGTTGTCTTCGGCCCCGGCAATGAGCAATGTGGGGCAAGCGATGGCGGGCAGGTTGGCGCGCAGGTCAAACCGGGTGAGGGCGGCGATGACGGCGCGGTAGGTGGTCTCAGGCACTTGCGCCATGCACCCGATGGCAAGCTCTACGGCGCTTGCCGGCGCGCCTTCACCCACCAGGCCGGGCGCCACGGCGGCGGCCACATCGGCCATGGTCTTGCCTTCGTCCAGAGGCTTGGTGCGGGCGGCAATGAACTTTTGCTGGAAGTCTCCGTCGGGCCGGCCAAACGCTGAGCTGGTGCCGGACAAGATCAGGCTCTGCACGCGTTCGGGAAAATCCTGCACCAATTGCTGGGCCACCATGCCGCCGAACGAATGGCCGACGATTGCGGCTGAGGCCATGCCGGCTTGGTCCATGTCTTCGGCAAGCTGGGCGGCCATGGCATTGAAGCTGACCTCGTCCCCGAGGGTTCGGCCGCCATAGCCCGGCGCATCCCAGGCCAGCACGTCATGGCGGCCTGCGAAATGATCCACTTGCGGCTGCCAGATGCGCCCGGAGCCGCCGACCCCGTGGAGGAACACAAGAGCTCCGCTCATGCAGAGGCCTCGCGCACCAGTTTGCCGTCCTCAACCACGGTCTGGCCATCCAGCTTGATTGTGCAGCCGCGCACGGGGATGTCGAAATGACCCTCGGTGAAGCGGCCTGCAAACTCGTTCGCCCCGGTGGAGAACAGGAAGTTGCCCGCATAAGCGCGCAGTTCCGTTCCGTTGAAATCGCGCTGATCGTAGAAGGTCATGGCCTCATACCGGGCCGTCTCGTTCATGCCCCAGCCCACATGGGAAACTGCGTAGGCGTTTGCGTCGTCCCAGGCTGCCAGATAGCGCCGCATCAATTCAGCATCGGTGCCCTCGCCGATAATTTCGGTCACGAAATCATCCTTTATTTTCAGCGTTACGGGGCGCTCCAAGTAGCGCTTGAAGGTGAGGTTTGCATCGCCTGCATCCAGCACCAGGGTGCCGCTGGTGGAGCCCGATTTGGGGAACGAGACCACCAGGCCGGCCGGCCAGTGGGTCAGCGTGCCGGGCTTGTCGGTAAAGCCCCAGACGCCTACGGTCTGGGCGCCCTCCATGGCCACGGTGAGATCTGTTCCGGCCTCAGAGGTGACGGTCATCTGCTCCGCGCTGCGGCAAAGCTTGGCCGCTTTCAGCACTTCGGTTTTGTTGTCCTCGGTGGGCAACAGGCGCTCCAGCGCGTCGGGGTGTTCGTTGGTGATGGTCACCACCCGGGCCCCTGACTTCAGGATCTGCGGCAGCTCAGGGGCATGCATCAGGCCTTCAAGCGTTACATCCACGATCATCGGGCAAGTGGTCAGTGCCGCCAGCAGGCCCGGGTGGTGCTGCAGGGCCTGACAGGCGCCGGTGGAGCGGATGGGCACCGGGGCCGTCTGGTTCGGCGTGATGGCGGTGACGTGGATGGGCCTTGCGCCAAGGCGCAAGAGGGCGAGCTCGGCCAAATGCACATTCAGCGCGCGCGACTGGGTTTCCGACAGGATCGCCACCTCATCGCCCGCGCCGATTTTGCTCAGGGCGAGCGCGGAGGCAAATGCCTCAATCCAGCGATGTTCTATCCGGTCACGCAGCATAGGTTCTTGCTCCTCAAAGCCCTCATCGCTTATAGGCCATAGGGCAAGGCGTTAAACAAGAGGACAAACCGTTTCCCTCGATCTCATGGTGGAATTTGCGAAAAAATGGCTCCCCCAGCGGGCACCCGACCCCGGCTGGAGTGCTGACGAGGCGGCCGCCAGGGCCGCTGCCTTTGATCCGCGCAAGCTGGGCGAAGCGTTCTATGAGAACCCATATCCGGTCTACCGCGCCCTTCTGGAGCATGACCCGGTGCACCCTTGCGCCGACGGTACCTGGTTCCTCAGCCGCTACGAGGATTTGAACCGGATTTATAGGGATACGCGCACCTTCAGCTCAGACAAGAAGATTGAGTTCAAGCCGAAATACGGCGACAGCGCTCTGTTTGAGCATCACACAACCAGCCTGGTGTTCTCCGATCCCCCGCTCCACACGAGAGTGCGCAAACTGATCGTGGGGGCCCTTTCGCCCAGAGCCATTCAGCATATGGAGCCTGGCCTGGTGAGCTTGGTGGATGGTTTGCTGGAGGGGCTGGCGGAGAAGGGGGAGGTGGACCTCATCGAAGATTTCGCCTCCGCCATCCCAATTGAGATTATCGGCAACCTTCTTGGTGTGCCGCGGTCTGAGCGTGGACCGCTGAGGGGCTGGTCGTTGGATATTCTGACAGCGCTCGAACCCGTGCTCACGCCGGGGCAGGAGAAACGCGGCAATGACGCGGTGGTGGAGTTCGTGGATTATCTGAAAGGGCTCACCAGCGACCGGCGCAAAAGTCCCGGCGACCCGGCGGTGGATGTGCTGACCCGGCTGATCGAAGGCGAACAGGATGGCGAGCGCTTGACGGAGATCGAGCTCCTGCAAAACTGCATCTTCATATTAAACGCAGGCCATGAGACCACCACGAACCTCATCGGCAATGGCCTGAACGCGCTGATGGAATGGCCCGAGGAACGCGCCCGCCTGTTGGCCGAGCCGGAGCTGATTGACACGGCGATCGAAGAGTTTCTGCGCTTTGAGAGCTCCAACCAGTTGGGCAACCGGCGCGTGGTTGAGGCGACCGAGATCAACGGTGTGCCGATGGATCCAGGGGCGCTGATCACCTTGTGCATTGGTGCGGCCAACCGCGACCCGGCCCAGTTTCCCGACCCGCATCGGCTTGATCTCAGTCGCCGTCCCAACAAGCATCTTGCCTTTGCGGGTGGGCCGCACCTGTGCGCCGGCCTGTCGCTCGCCCGGCTTGAGGGCAAGATCGCCATCGGTCGCTTCCTGCAGCGCTTTCCGGACTATGGGCTCTGCGGCGAGCGGGTGCGTGGTGGCCGGGCCCGGTTTCGGGGGTTCCTGAAGCTTCCCGTGCGGGTGGTGTAGAGTGGTGGATAGTCAGTCTGAGCGACCCGCGTCCTTGCGTAAGCGAGGACCTTCTGAGCAACTGGAAAGGTTCGAGCTACGGGCCCTCGCGTTCGCAAGGGCGCGGAACGCGGGGTGTCTTAGGCGATGCTCTTCAGCGCATCGTGCACCATCTTTTGGAAGAAGTGCACGTGATGCTCTGAGAACTCCGGCCGCTCCCGGTCCACCACAAAACGCCCTTGCATGTAGCCGCGCGAATGCAAGCCGCGCTGAACCTGCTCGCACAGACCCACGTCTTCGGGAATGAGGGTGGACTTGATGAACTCCATGAAATCCCGTTCCTGCTCGCTTATCTCATCAGTGGTAAAATAGAAATCCCAACGCTCCAGGGTGGCCTCCGGCCCGGCGGGGATCACCTGAAACATGGCGCAGGAGGGCGAGCCGGGGAAGAACAGAGGGATCTGGCAGGGGAAGATGTAGCCGAACAAGGAGGCCTGGGCGTTCTGATCTTCGGCCACATTGTAGGCGCCGCCCGTCAGGCTCTTGTTCTCCACCGCATGGCTGAAGGTGATGCCGTCATCGCTCCAAACCGCCTTGCTCTCGTAATCCACCAGCTCCAGCAATGATTTGTGATTGACCGAGCAGTGGTAGCACTCGTGGTTGTTGTCGATCACGGTTTTCCAGTTGGCCGCAACTGTGCGCTCATAGCGTTCGGCGCGCCTCAGATCATCAAGCCTGGGGCAGCTGTCATACATGTCCTTAAGCAGTTTCGGGGCCTGTTCGGCAAGCGGGGCAGCATCCGCGTTGAGGTTCACAAACAGGAAGCCGCCATAGCTCTCCACCCTCACAGGCTTCAGGTCCGCATTGTCTGGGATCCACTCCTTCAGGGTGTCGCGCCCCCGCGCACCACGGAAGCGGCCATCGGTCTGGTAGCACCATTGATGGTAGGGGCAGACGATGAGCTTGGCGTTGCCCTCTCCCTGCACCAACGGATGGGCCCGGTGGCTGCAAACATTGTAGAAGGCACGGACTTCGCCATCAGCCCCGCGCATCAGGAAGATGGACTGGTCCATGACAGTGCCGGTGTAGTAGTCGCCCGGGTTCGGGAGGTCGCTGGTGTGGCACTGATACCACCAGGTCTTGTAGAAAATCGCCTCATGCTCCAGCCGGAAGATCTCCGGCTCGTAATACCAGTGGGCCGGCAGGGTAAAGCTGTCCTCGGCGCGCGCAGCAAAGCGGCCTGCATCCAGCAGGTTGGATTGGAGGGGGACCCGTTCGTTCATGGCACTGCTCCTGAGATGTCCAGCAGCAGTCTAGGCAGCAGCGTTTGCCAGGCGATAGTGAAAAGTTCTCACAAACCCGCGCTGGTCTCGTGAACGCTAATCCTGCAGTGCCGCCCACATCTCCAGGTCCCGTTTGTCGGTCCAGATCTTCGGCGTGTCGATGCCGCGGGCCTCGTCATAGGC
>JBCDDQ010000216.1:0-8307 GCA_039180225.1 Pseudomonadota bacterium | reverse complement strand
TGATTGAAATTTTGGTTGCGGGGGCAGGATTTGAACCTGCGACCTTCAGGTTATGAGCCTGACGAGCTACCGGACTGCTCCACCCCGCGACACGTCTCGCAAACGCCGCGTGGACGTTGGGAGAGCGGTATGTAGCAACCCGTTGCAGCTTTGTGAAGCTTTGAATGCAGTAAAATGACGCTTTTTCTCAAGCAAGCTCACAACCCGCTCACAAGGCCCGTCACGGCAAGCTGAGTTGCGCCGTGCGTCCTCCGTCCACTGTGTAAACCTGGCCGGTCACAAAAGCCGCCCCCGCCGAGCAGAGCCAGACCATGAGTGCGGCCACCTCCGCCGGCGCCCCGGTGCGCCCCACAGGATGAATGCGGCCAATGTCTGAGCGGAAGGCAGCCGGATCGTCCATCGCCTCAACAAACGCCTCATTCAATTCAGTGTCTATCCAGCCGGGCGCAATCGCATTGCAGCGGATGCCATCGCGCCCGCAATCCACCGCAACGGCCCGGGTCAAGCCATGAAGCCCCGCCTTCGAAGCGCAATAGGCGGAGTGGGCCGGATTGGCAGCCAAACCCTCAACCGACCCAATATTGACGATCGACCCGCCACCCGACCGGCGCATATGAGGCACGGCATGCTTGATCAGCAAAAAGGGTGCGGTGAGGTTAAGCGCCAGGGTCTGCTGCCATTGCGCCAAGCTCAACGCCTCAACCTCTGACTCCAGCATCATGCCGGCATTGTTCACCAGCACATCGAGCCTGCCCGCCTCGGCCACCACATCCCTGATAACCGCTTCGGGTGCGGCCGGGTCAGCAAGATCGCAGGAAATGCTCTCAAATCCCTCTGCCGCCCGGCGCTGGGCCGTAAACACCCGCATTCCCTCATCGCGCAAGGCCGCCGCACAGGCGGCGCCGATGTCCCCGCTGGCCCCCGTCACCAGCGCCACTTTCTGATCAGACACGCTCATGACACGGGCTTTCCGCCGTTCACCTCAATCAAGCTGCCGCACATATAGCGCGCTTGGTCAGAACAGAGGAACACCACAACATCGGCAATATCATCGGGCTGCGCAACACGGCCGAGCGGCACTGTCTTGTCCAGATCAGCGATCGCCGTGGCGGGATCAAGCCCGCGCAGCTCAAAGCCCGTGCGCAACATGGGCGTGTCCACTTCGTTGGGACAAACCGCATTCACCCGGATGCCCTGATGCGCATGATCATGCCCAAGACACTGGGTCATGGAGGCAAGGGCAGCCTTGGTCATGCAATACACCACATGCGCCGGCCCGGGATGGACCCCCCAGCAGGAGGCCATGTTCACGATGGCCGAGCGCTCATTCTGCGCCAACAGCGGGATGGCCGCCCGGCAAATCCTGAACGGCGCCTCAACATTCACCTTCAAAGACAATTCCAGGTCTTCATCGCTCGCATCGCTCAACACGCCGCGCCGCATGAGCCCGGCATTGTTCACCACAATATCGAGGCCGCCAAGGCGCTGTGCGGCCTGTCCGGCTAGCGCATCGCAATAGGTCGCATCCGTTAGATCGCCTTCAAGCCGGATATCCCCTCCGCCTGCGTCCAGGGCCATATCGGCCAGAGCCACCTGCGCGCCTGCCGTGCGCAGCGCCGCAACGATGGCCCGCCCCATGCCGCCGCCCGCGCCCGTGACCAGAGCCTTCCTGCCGGCCAAGGGGTTCATGAGGCCTCGGGCAGCTGCAGATCCATCTCCAGCGGATCAGGCCGCACGAACAGCTCCAGATTGTCTCGCGACAGCTCCCAGTGATCAAACGCAAGCTTCTTGGCCGTTTGATCATCATGCGCCTGTATGGCTTCAATGAACTGGTCATGTTGCAGACACGCCGTCGCCAACCGCTCGCGCATGGCATCATCCTTGGGCCGGTAGAACGTCTGGCCAATGCGTGCATGGTCAATCAACAGCCGCTGCAGGCTGGGCTCGAGATACTGGTTGTCAGCCATCTCCCCCATGATCAGGTGAAACCGGTTGTTGCTGGTCACCATCTCTTCCGCATTGCCCGTTTCCACGGCCGTTCTGAACACCGTTTGCGCCGCCCTCAGCGCATCCATCTGCTGGGGTTTCCAGTTTTCCGCCGCCAGTGCGGCGATTGAGGAGTAGATCGAAGGCGCGGTGCGGAAGAAGTCGCGCAGCGCCTTATAGCTCATGGAGGCAACAAAGGCGCCGCGGTTCTCTGCGATGGTCAGATATCCCTCGCCTGCCAATTGGCGCAGCACATCGCGCACTGGGGTGCGCGAGAGCGCATAGTCCCGGCTGATGGTTGCCTCATCCAGGCTCTGGCCCGGCTCCAAATCCATGGTCAGGATCCTGCGGCGCAGACTGATGAGCAGTTCTTCCTTACTGGTCTTGTTCATGGGGCCTCTGGGCCAGCCTGTTGGTTTTGACGAAAAGCTATTGTACATATTGTGCACAATATGTATACATCAAATCGTACAGGTCATCCTATGAGAGTTTGGCAATGCGTTTTGAAGGCATCTACACACCGATCGTCACTCCCTATAACGCGGATTTTTCCATCAACCGCGACCGCTTTGCCGACACGGTTGAGCATCTGATTTCCCATGGCGTGAGCGGCATTGTGCTGGCCGGCACCACGGGAGAATATTACGCCCAGACGGCGCAGGAGCGGATTGGTCTCATGGCGTTCACCATGGAACGCATCAAAGGCCGCGTGCCCCTGATCATCGGCACGGGCGCCATGGCCACGGCAGAGAGCATCACTTACGCTGAAGAAGCAAAGGCAGCCGGCGCGGACGCTCTGCTGATCGCAACACCGCCTTATGCTTACCCCACTGAGCGGGAGATTGCTCTTCATGCCCTGGCCATCGACCGGGCCGCCAATCTGCCGGTGATGCTCTACAACTATCCCGGCCGCATGAGCGTCAACATGGGCGCGGAGACGTTCGACCGTCTCGGCCGCAGCCCCAATTTCTGCGCCATCAAGGAGAGCTCCGGCGATCCGAACCAGCTTCACATGTTGGCTCGGGACTATCCCCACATTCAGCTGAGCTGCGGCATGGACGATCAGGCGTTGGAGTTCTTTGCCTGGGGTGCACGCTCCTGGGTCTGCGCCGGCTCGAACTTTGCGCCAGAAGCCCACATCGCGCTCTACAGAGCCTGCGCCGTGGAGGGCAATTTCGACAAAGGTAGGCGCATCATGTCCGCCATGCTGCCCCTGCTGCGCGTGCTCGAACAGGGCGGCAAGTTCGTCCAGTGCATCAAACATGGCCTCACGCTGAGGGGTATTGAGGCCGGCCCGCCGCGCCGTCCGCTCCAGCCGCTCAACAAGGATGAGAAGCGTGAGTTGGCCGAAGTGATCAAATCCATGAATGTGGCGATCAACGCCATCGAGAAGGAGGCCTGAGATGTCTGATCTTCTGACCCGCGAAGAATATGCGGCCCTGGCCGGATCCATCGACTTTCCCCGTTCGGCCTTCATCGATGGCAAATTCGTCCCCGGCCGCGGCGCCAAGCTCGCCACGGTGAACCCGGCTACGGGCAAAACCATCACCGAAATCGCAAGCTGCAACAGCGCCGATGTGGACCTGGCCGTGGGCAAGGCCCGCGAGGCGTTTGACCAGGGGCGCTGGGCCAAGATGCACCCCGCTGAGCGCAAGGAGGTGCTCATCCGCCTGTGCAAGCTGATCACCCGCAACCGCCGGGAGCTGGCGGTGATGGAGAGCCTGGACAGCGGCAAACCAATCCTGGACTGCGAAACGATCGACATCCCGGAAACCATCAACACCATCAAATGGCACGCTGAGGCGATCGATAAGATCTACGATCAAGCGGCACCGGCGGGCGAAGATGCCGTGGCCATGATCGTGCGCGAGCCCGTGGGCGTGGTGGCTGCCGTTCTGCCGTGGAACTTCCCGCTCCTCATGCTGGCTTGGAAGATCGGTCCGGCCCTGGCGGCCGGCAACTCGGTGATCGTCAAACCGGCCGAGCAAACCTCCCTCACGGCCCTGCGCGTGGCAGAGCTTGCCATGGAAGCAGGCATTCCGCGCGGCGTTCTGCAGGTGCTGCCGGGCGATGGCCCGTCCACCGGTGAGCCGCTAGGATTGCACCCGGGCGTGGATATGGTGAGCTTCACCGGGTCCACGGAAACCGGCCGGCGCTTCCTGCGCTATTCGGCAGACAGCAACCTAAAACGCGTGGTGCTGGAGTGCGGCGGCAAGAACCCTGCCATCGTGCTGGACGATGCGGAGCATCTAGACCTGGTGGCCGGCCATGTGGTCAACGCCGCCTTCTGGAACATGGGCGAGAACTGCTCGGCCAACTCCCGGCTCATTGTCCATGCCGCCGTCAAGGACGCGCTCATGGCGCGCATCGTGGCCCGGGCGCGCGACTGGAAAACCGGCGATCCGCTGGACCCGGCAAACCATCTGGGCGCTCTGGTGGACAAAGAGCACTTCAAGAAAGTGAAGAGCTATCTCAAAGCCAAGGAACCGGCGGTGATCGGCGGCGGCGCCAAGGATGGCTTCGTGGAGCCAACCATCTTCGACAATGTGAAACCGGCCAGCAAACTGGCGCGCGAAGAGATCTTCGGACCCATCCTCTCGGTCATCACCGTGAACTCCTTTGAGGAGGCGCTGGAGGTGGCCAACGACACAGACTATGGCCTCACCGCCAGCGTCTTTACCGCCAACACCAAGCGGGCCCTGCGCGCAGCACGGGCCATCAAGGCCGGCACGGTGACCGTCAACTGCTACGGCGAGGGCGACATCACCACCCCCTTCGGCGGCTACAAGCAGTCCGGCTTCGGCGGGCGCGACAATGGTCTCCACGCCCACGACCAGTACACCGAAACCAAGACCATCTGGATCGACATCTCAGATGACGCCCCCGCGGAGGAAGTGCAATGAGCGCAACCGCTGAAGCGCGCGGATCCCGACGCGGCGGGCGTCAGAGCCGGCGCGAAGCGCGTCAGGAGGTCCACGAGGCCATGCTGCCCGGCCTGAAGCGAAATCTGCCCCTGGTTGAGCCGCTTTCGCCCGAACAGATCGAGCGGATAGACCAGGCCTCCATGCACATTCTGGAGAATGTGGGCGTCGTCTTCCGGGACGATATTGCGGTTGAGGACTGGGCGCGCGCCGGCGCCAAGCTGGACGGCGACCGGGTCTTCCTGGACCGCGGTCTGGTGAAGGAACTGATCTCCACCATCCCCTCAGATTTCACCTACCATGCCCGCGACCCGAAGAAGAACGTGGCCCTGGGCGGCCCGAACTCCATCTTCGTGCCCATGACCGGGGCACCTTTCTTGCGCGATCTGGACGATGTGCGCCGCGGCCCCACCCTTGATGACCTGGCCATGTTCCACAAGCTCTCCCACATGCTGCCGGCCATTCATTCCTCGGCCCACCACATCGTGGAGCCCATGGACCATGTGGTTGCCCACCGCCACCTGCGCATCACTTATTCTTCCATGAAGCACTCCGACAAAACCTTCATGGGCATGACCACATCCGGCAAGAACGCCGAAGACGTGCTCGACATGTGCGCCATCCTCTTCGGCGAAGAGTTCATGGAAACCCACCCCGTGGTCACCGGCAACTGCAACGGCAACTCGCCCCTGGTGTGGGACGAGACCATGCTGAGCGCCATGCGCGCCTTTAACAAGCGCAACCAGCCGGTGCTCTGCTCGCCCTTCGTCTTGGGCGGTGCCAACACGCCGGCCTCCACCGCCCCCGCGGTGGCGCAGCTCAATGCGGAAGCGCTCTCCGCATTGGCTTACACCCAAGTGGTCCGCAAAGGCTGCCCGGCCATCTATGGCCACTATCTCTCAACGGTCTCCATGCAGTCCGGCGCCCCCATGGCCGGCACGCCGGAGATCAGCCTGATGAACTTCATGATCGGCCAAATGGCGCGCCACTACGGCGTGCCCTGGCGCACCTCCAACACGCTTGGCGGCGCGAAGACCTTGGACGCCCAGGCCGGTTATGAAAGCTCCACCACCCTGATGGCAGCCCTCATGGCGGGCGCCAACTATATCTGGCACTCGGCCGGTTGGAATGAAGCGGGCATGCACTGCTCAGTGGCCAAGTTCATGATCGATGCCGAACAGTGCGCCATGGGCCACCGCATGGTCGAAGGCATCCGCTGGGACGATTTCGACGAGGCGATCGCGGCGGTTAGCGACATCGGCCCGGGCGGTCACTTCCTCGGCCACCCCCACACTTTGGAGAACTTCCAGCGCGCCTTCTTCATGCCCAAGCTGTTCGACAACAACTCCATCGAACAATGGGTGGCCGACGGCTCCAAGGACGTCACCACCCGGGCGTTGGAGCAAGCCCGCCTGCTTTTGTCGGAGTACGAGGAACCCAAGCTCGACCCGGCCGTGGACGAAGCGCTGCTGGACTATATCGCCCGGCGCGAGCGCGAGATCCCGGCGGTCGATGCCCTGAACACCGAACACTGATGGGCAAGATCACCGTTTCGAAGCTCCCCAAGGATCCGGGGCCGGCCGCCTGGAACGCCCTCCTGCCGCCTGCCCCGCCACCCCAGCCCTTGGAGGAGAACATCAGCGCCGACTGGCTGGTGGTCGGCGGCGGATTCACCGGCCTTGCCGCCGCGCGGCGTCTCAGTCAGCTCTGTGAAGGCGACAGGATCGTTCTGCTAGATGCCTGCCGGTTGGCGGAAGGACCGGCCGGGCGCAACTCCGGCTTCATGATCGACCTGCCCCATGATCTTGCCTCAGAGGACTATGGCGGCGCCCTTGAAACGGACCGCACGCAGATCCGCCTCAACCGGAGCGCTATCGCGTTTGCCGAAGAGGCCGCGCGCGAATATGGCATGGCCGCCGAAGCCTTCCAGAAGGTGGGCAAAATCAATGCGGCGGCCAGCGAAAAGGGGCTGAAACACACCCAGGACTATGCCGGTCACCTCGCCAAACTGGGCGAAGAGCACCGCTTTCTGGACGCCGGCGACATGCGCGCCCTGTCCGGTTCCAGCTACTACCAAGGCGGCCTCTTCACGCCTGGAACGGCCATGCTGCAGCCCGCGCTCTTCGTCAGGTCGCTGGGCGCGGGGCTGGCGCCGGTTGTGACCGTTCACGAGAATTCCCCCGTCACCGCCCTGGAGCGCAAGGGCACGGCCTGGCGCGCCACCACGCCGTCGGGGAGCGTCTCGGCCGGCCGGGTCATTCTGGCCGTCAACGGGCATGTGGAGAGCTTCGGCTTCTATCCCCGCCGCCTCATGCACATCTTCCTCTACGGCTCCATGACCCGCCCCCTCAGCGATGCTGAGATGGCGACGTTGGGCGGCGAGCCCACCTGGGGGTTCACGCCCGCCGACCCCATGGGCACAACCTTGCGCAAGATTTCCGGCACCGGCGGCACCCGCATCGTGGTGCGCAACCGGGCAACATTCGATCCGGGCCTGGAAATCCCCGAGCCGCGGATTGCGCGCATGGGCCAGACCCACGACAAGTGCTTTGCCGCCCGCTTCCCCAACTTAGGTGACGTTGAGATGGAGTACCGCTGGGGCGGACGCCTCTGCCTCAGCCGCAACAGCGTGGCCGCCTTCGGCGAGCTTGAACAGGGCCTTTATTCGGCCTGTTGCCAGAACGGTTTGGGCGCGGCAAGGGGCACTTTGTCGGGCATGCTGTCGGCGGAACTGGCGGCGGGTCAACCGTCAGAATTTGTGGATCTGCTCTTGGCCGAAGATCAGCCCACCAAGCTCCCGCCGGAGCCGTTGGCCTCCATCGGTGCCGCCGCTGTCATGCGCTGGGGCGAGTACAAGGCCGGCGCGGAACTCTAAGCCCACCGCGCCCTTGCGAACGCGAGGGCCCATAGCTCACACCTGTCCCGTGGCCGAGAAGGTCCCCGCTTTCGCAGGGACGCGGGATTGACACAACCGCGCCCTTGCGAACGCGAGGGCCCATAGCTCACACCGACCCCAAGGCTCAGAAGATCCTCGCGTGCGCAAGGACACCGTAAGGATCGCTAGTCCTCCTGAGCAAATGCATATAGCTTGGCCTGCAAAAGGAGGCTCACCATGGCGCAACTGACCTTGAAATCCGCCCAGACCATCATAGACGCCGCGCTCGCCGGTGCGCGCACCGGCCCGGATCGGCGCATTGCCGTTGCCGTCTGCGACGCCGGGGGCCATCCGCTCGCCTTGGGCCGCGAGGAGGACGCCGCCCCCTTGCTGGCGCACATCGCCCAAGCCAAGGCCTTCACCTGCACCGCCTATGGCAAGAGCACAGATCTGGTGCGCCAATGGGCAGAAGACACGCCCATCTGGTTCCACGGCGTGGCCCGCGTCGCCGAGCAGCGCATGGGT
>JBCDDQ010000215.1:0-8313 GCA_039180225.1 Pseudomonadota bacterium | reverse complement strand
CGGTTGCGGTTGTCGGTGAGGGTTTCCACCACCATGGCCACGCCGCCGGGGCCATAGCCTTCGTAGCGGATTTCCTCGTAGTTTTCCGCATCGCCGGCTTCGGACTTGCTGATGGCGCGCTGGATGTTGTCCTTGGGCATGGACTGGGACCTGGCGTTCTGAACCGCCAGACGCAATCTGGGATTGGCGTCCGGATCCGGACCGCCCACTTTGGCGGCCACGGTGATCTCTTTGGAGAGCTTGGAAAACAGCTTGGAGCGCACCTTATCCTGGCGGCCCTTGCGGTGCATGATGTTCTTAAACTGGGAATGTCCAGCCATGGCGGTCCTCGTTCAACGTACGGCGCCCTTATAGGGGGCCCGTTAAGCAAAATCCAGTATTGAGCGGCGCAAGCGGGCCGCCATTAACGCCTCGTTAAGACTTATGGCGCGATGCTGGCCGCACCAGGCGAATGAGGTTCGATTATGGCGGTACCGGGTGATCAGAAGTTGGAACAGCTTATTGCGGATTTGAGCGGCGCAGCGGGCCATCGCGGCTTGCAGCGCACCTTGGCCATGCTCAAGGCGCCGCGGCCGAAAAGCAGCTTTGGCCATGTTTGCGAGTTGCAGGCGCTGGCCGGCGACGTTGTGGACCGGCTGGAACGGGCGGACGCGGCGCGCGCAGCCGAGCGCATCGAGGTCGCTGAGGACAGTTTTGCCGATGCCATCGATCTGATGGTCGAGCTCAAATTCAGAAGCGCCGCCCAACCGGGCCACAGCCACCTGGGCCGAAGCGCCCGTTCGCGGGTCACGCTGGTTTAGGGCGAAGGTTGCTGCTCCTCAGTTTCGTCATCCCGGAATTTTGCGCCAGCAAAACATCCGCGCCCCAGGGACCGCATAGCTCAGAGCCAACCGCTCTGGGTCCCCGCGTTCGCGGGGAAGACGATAGTGGGGAGCGGAGATGACGGGGGAGAATGCGGGCATGACGAAACACCCACACGTCCCTGACCTTCAGTTTTGTCATCCCGGAATTTTGCGCCAGCAAAATATCCGGGACCCAGGAGCCGCATAGCGCAGAGCCAACCGCTCTGGGTCCCCGCGTTCGCGGGGAAGACGATGATGGGGAGCGGTTTAATCCCAGAATGCCGGCAACACCGGTTCGAGCCGGCCGCCCAGACGGATCGGGCCAACCCGGGTCGCCAGCCCGGTGGCATCATCGGTTTCCACCGCAATCCCGCACAGCGTGCCCTCGCCCGTGGCCGGGGTCATGCGCTCGGTGCGGATGCCGGTGGTGAACTTGGCGATGGGGGCCGATTTGTCCATGCCGATCACCGAATCATAATCTCCACACATGCCGGTGTCGGCCTGAAAGGCCGTGCCGCCCGGCAGGATCTGATGGTCGGCCGTGGGCACATGGGTGTGGGTGCCCACCACCAGCGACGCCCGGCTGTCGGCGAAATGGCCCATGCTCATCTTTTCCGATGTGGCCTCCGCATGAACATCGATGATGCAGGCATCGCAGCCCTCCCCCAACGGACAGGCGCCCAGCTCGCGCTCCAGCGCGGCAAAGGGATCGTCATGGGCCTCCATGAAGATGCGGCCCTGAACCTGGACCACCAGCACACGTTTGCCGCCCGCCGTCTCAAACAGCCCGGCCCCACGGCCTGGCGTGCCGGAGGTGAAATTGGCGGGCCGCAGCAAGGTGGGCTCGCGCTCGATGAACACCAGGGCCTCGCGCTGGTCCCAGGCATGGTTGCCGAGCGTGATCGCATCTGCCCCGGCATCGCGCAGCTGGTTGAAGATCTTTTCCGTAAGGCCGAAGCCCGAGGCTGCGTTCTCGCCGTTCAGCACCACGAAATCAGGCGCATAACGCTCGCGCAATTGGGGCAGATGGGTGAGCACCGCGGAGCGCCCTGCCCGCCCCACCACCTCGCCAATGAACATCAACCGCATCCTGGCCCTCTCGACCCCGCCGCGACTTTGATGGGCCCTGCCTCGGTCAACACCCAATCGAGCGGCTGATCGTGGGGCCCGCGGAGCACCGCGTCAACCTCTTGTGCGGCAAAAGCCACGCCCACGGTTAGGAGCACCTTCGATTTGCGGAACTTTTCGATGGTGCGGTCATAGAAGCCGCCGCCATAGCCCAGCCGGTAGCCGGCCCGGTCAAACGCCAGCAGCGGCACGAGCATCACGTCAGGCTCCACGCTTTGCGCTGAGGACACGGGCACCGGAATGTTCCAGGCCCCAGGCTCGGTGCGCTCGCCCGGCGTCCAGGCTCTGAACACCAGGGGCCGGCCTTCGCCTAGGACGATGGGCAGGCACGTGGTCCAGCCTTGCGTGCTCAGCGCGGAGAGCATCGGGCGCAGATCCAGCTCGGATTTGTAGGGGTAGAAGCCGGAGACCACCCCCGGCGTCTTGGCACCAAGGAACCCAAGACCGGTCTGTGCCAAGGCTTCGGCTGCAGCGTCCGCGGTCTGTTGGAACGCGGCCGCGCGCACTTTGGCGGCGGCCGTGCGGGCCTTAGCCTTTGCGGCCAGCAAGCTGTCATCATCTGTCATGGCGGATCGGGACCGTAAACGGAGCCTTTGCTTGGAAAGGGCAACTGAAAAATGTGCGAAGCCGCCCAGACCGTTGGAGAAACCGATGCCGGGAACCTACAAGTGTAGGTGGGCGCCGTGTGTAAAGGCCCACGAGCCTAAACAGGGACAGCTCCCTTCCGGATCGATAAGGCCCCGGGCATTGTTCTCATAGACGCGAAGGGCAGCCCCGCTGACCCGTTATGTAGGCTGGCGCGGCCGACAATTCCAGCGCAATCGCGCTAGGACTTTTTCTTTGAAGGCTTTGGCTTGAGGGTCGCGGCGAACTGAAGCGATTCAGCAAAGAGCGCCTTGAGCTGGTCGTCATCGCTCAGCAGCTCATCGGGCACGGCAATGTAGCCGCGCATGACCGCGCCATATTGAACAACATCGCGTGTTCCATGCTCCTGATTGAACGCGGCCTTACGCTCTTCGGAGAACCGCAGGCACAGGCGGTTCTCGTCGTCAACGAACGAGAACATATTGCCATTTATGGCCGTGTACGCTGTTTTGGCGCCCTTGATCTCGATGCCGTCATGCGCGGACACCGCGCGCTTGTAGCGTTCCACAATCTGATCGCGGTTCACGGGGCCGGTCATCCTTTCAGCGGTTAGTTCACCTTGGTGGCGTCTGATTGCCCTTTCACCGCCAGCAAGTAGGCCGTCAAGACCGCTTTGGGCGGTTTCTTGCCTTTCTTAGCATACCAGACCCGGGTCCAATAGGCGGTGCGTTCGGACTTGGTCATGGCCGCCAAATCGGGGCGCAGAATGCCGGCATCGTAGACCACGCGCCTGTTTTTCACCCGTTTGCGCTTCACCACCACGGCGGGCTGGGCTGCAGGTTCTGCCGTCTGCACAACCTTGGCAACCAAGAGCGTCTTGGCCCTGGGTTTCGGTGCGGACGGCGCCTTGGCGAGCAGCACCTTTTTGGGCTTGGTATAGGTGTGCAGAGGCTTGGGCGGTTTGGCATAGGCCAAATAGAGGTTTGAGCGTTTTGGTGTGCGCTTGAACTTGCCCTTCCGGTAGGTGTCCAGATTGTGCTGGTTTTCCTCCAGGAACTTCTGCAACTCGCCATAGGTGCCGCAGATCACTTCAGGCTTGCCGCAGACCGCCTGGGCGAAGCGCTTCATGGCCCGCCAGTAGGTCGCGCCGTTCCAGCCACTGAAATGATGGCCGATGTCCACCGGCGCGCGGTTTCCAGAGCCTGAGTAGTTGTGCTTGAAATAGGCCATATAGGTTTGGAACATCCGCTCCTCGAAATGGCCAAAACGCTTCGCCGATCCGCGCCGTGCGCCGCTGTCGGCCACGTAGAAATTGTAGTCCATGCTGAGCGTGTGGCGGCGCGATCCGGCGATGCGCACATAGGCCAGCGGGAAGTTCCACACCCCGCCAATCTGCTTGGGCCAGTAGCCGGGTCTGGCCACCCGGCTCGTGTCATAGCCATAACCCTTGGCCTTCAGGGCCTTGAACAGGCCCGAGCCCAAGCCGAGCAGAGGCGCGCGGTGACCCTTCATCGCCGTCTTGAAATGCTGACGCCACCACTTCGGTTCCTTCTGGCTGGAGTAGCGTGACCAGGACTTCACCATGATGTCTTCGAACTGATCCAGCTCGGAGGTCCACTGGGCCTTGCTATAGCCCGAACCGTTGAAGTGACCATTGGCGTGGGAGGCAATTTCGTGGCCCTCGCTGATGGCCAGGGCAACCTGTTCGGTCCGCTCGGCAATATCGGCGGGCTTGCCGCCAAACCCGATCGCACTGCGCCCGGGCCCGCGCCTGGGCTCGCGGTAAAGCTTGCGGTCTTTGTTGGCGAGGAAATAGACCCCGCTGATAAAATAGGTGAAACGCACCCCCGTTTTGCGGGCAAAGGCGCGGGACTCCTTCCAACACTCGATGTTGCGGGAGCCGTCGAACGCCAGAAGCACAAACTGCGGCGGGCGCTCCGCCTTTTGCGGCGGCAGCTCCGGCTTCGCCTGAGCCGAACTTATGGTTAACAGTGTAAGGAAAGAAGCTGCAAATATACGCATGAAATACTCACCACCCGTTACGCATATCAATTGTGTTTTGCGGAAGTAAAACAGAAATGGAATTTCATTTCAATTTTAAATTGTATTATTATTAATTGCTAAATGTTAACGCGCTTGGGTGCGGTCTCTGGTGGATGGCAGCTGGTGACCCGGCGTGGGAGCTGGACCTTGCCCGTGAAACGCCGGCAAAGCGAACAAAACGACCGGACAGGAGCGGACTTCCGGGTTGTGCCATAAATCGCCGCTCTATCATGTTGAACAGTCGCCTGCGATAGATGCTTCCAGTGAGAATTTTTCTGCGTTGATCCATGCCTGATCAACGTTTCAATCTTTTATTGGGTCCGAGCGCTTCCTGACCTTCTTAGGGAGCACCCTCGGTTCGCACTATCCGCTGGGCTCAGTGAAATAGCTATTATATGTGAAATCCGAACAATCAATTCTCTTTCTTCGTATTTATATAAATTTCAAAAATTATAGATTGCGGCTAGCAAACACGTTAGCGAATGGAATGATTCCGATGAAAGCGATGATCCTCAAAGAGTATGGTGAGAATTCTGAGTTCCTGCCCGCCGAACTCCCCGAGCCAACTGTGAAGCCCGGTCATGTGTTGGTGCGGGTAGCGGCAACGAGCGTTAACACGGTGGATACAATGATCCGTCAAATGGGACAGGAAGATCTGCCAATTTCTCCCGATCTGCCCGCGGTGCTGGGAATGGACTTTGCCGGCAGCGTTGAATCCATTGGTGAGGGCGTCACCGGCTTATCCAAAGGCGATGAAGTTTACGGCTGCGCGGGCGGTCTCGCAGACCTGCAGGGCACACTTGCTGAATACATGGTTGCCGATGCCAAGCTGATTGCCCACAAGCCAAAGAACCTTTCCATGCGTGAGGCGGCAGCTTTGCCACTCGTGGGCATCACGGCCTACGAAGGTCTGCAGCGAGCCGGGATTCAATCTGCTCAGCAGGTACTGGTTCATGGCGGTGCTGGCGGCGTGGGACATGTTGCTGTGCAATTGGCCAAGCACTTTGGGGCGGACGTTTATGCCACGGGCACAGGAGAGGCGCAGCTGGGTGTCATTCAGGGGTTTGGGGCCACTGCCATTAATTTCCGTACTGAGACAGTTTCAGACTACGTAGCGCAATACACCGCGGGTGCAGGATTTGACGTCGTGTTTGACTCGGTTGGTGGGGCCAACATGACCAATTCCTTCGAAGCTGCTGCACTCAATGGCAATGTCACGACAACGGTCGCTCTCGTTGAGCTCGACCTAACTCCTGCTCATTTCAAAGGCCTCTCGCTGCACATTGTGTTTATGCTCATCCCAATGTTGCACGATCACAAGCGCGAACAGCATGGGGCTATTCTTGCAGCGCTCGCCGAAATTGTTGAAGCTGGCGCACTTAAGCCTCTGCTCGACGAAAGACAGTTCGGACTGGCTGAAGTTGGCCAAGCCTATGACAGACTCACGAGTGGACAAGCCGTAGGAAAAGTGGTCGTAGAGATCTAGGCATTGCTTGGTCTGAAGGGTGCGGAGGAGCGAGCGGTTTTGCTCGCTCTCAGCTTTGTCTAAAACTTAGTTTCCAAAATGTGGCTCTGGTTTTTAAGGACAAATGGGCGTTCTGCTTCGTTCATTCCATTAGAGGTCTGCTTGAGCCTCTTAACATGCCCGCCTAATCGGCTGAGTGCGCTTCGACACGTGGCTCGCCCACCTCAAACCTGAAACGGCACGGTGCGGGGGTCTCGTCGCACGCGCCGTCAACGGACACTTTTGTTCACGGTCCACAGCGTAAACTGTCTCGGTTGGGCGTACTACCAGCTGAAGTCGTCAGTCATATCGAAATTGAACTCAACTTCGTTTTTGACAGGAGTGGTGCGCAGGTCTTTGAAGGCTTCTTCGATTTTATCAAGTTTCGAGCTTGCCGTGTGACCAATGTGATCCTCATCGGGATCGGGAAAGTGGATAATGGGAGGTGAGGGATCGTAATCATCGGTCATAGCTGTTTTCCTTCCAGGATCTTCGTGGCGCTCTCAAGCTCCAACAACATCATGTCTTCACATGGCAGCTCTGTTACAAACCTGAGATTGAACAGGTTGTGTTCGGCTGGTTCAGCTGACGTTCATCTCTGGGGAGCAGCTTTGTCAGCTCGTGAACACTTTGGGTCACCCCACATGCGACAAAGCCAGAGTCAAGTTTGCCTGCGTGGGGTCGTTATCAGTTCCGAATGACCTCTGAATACCTTCCACTCGTTGACGTTGGCGATTGGCGCAAATCTGCCGTCCGCTTTGCGGAGTCAAGAGTCGCATAAGGGTAATTATTTCCCTCCAGGCCAAAGGCAGGTTTCGAGCGTAAGGCCGTCATCCGCTGGGGAATCCCGAACCTCCACAAAGGGCTCAGAGCCGTCATCGGGGCATTTTTTGCGCGATTGAGCACCCTCGAACGGCAGCTGTGCGGACTATTCGACTGCATCTTGGTCGTGGCTGAACGTCCATTTTTGGGGGCGGAGTGCACGATTTCCAAAAAGAGCAGATTTCCGTTAAGTGCAGATTGCGCGCGCTTGATGCTTGCAGCACGACACAATTCAAACGCTGAGCTTATGCATCGAATTTAGCGCGCATTGCATGCCAGGGGTACCGCGCCTCTTCGCGATAAGGCTTCAAAGTTGGCTCACCTGATAGAAATTTTCTAGCCGGATGCATCGGGTTAGCCGACTCGTCAATTTATACGTTGAATAACGGTGCCCGATATTGGTTGCTTCAGATGATCAGTTGGTCTTGTCATCATGCAATTAGATCGTGTTCGAAGAGGGTGTTTATTGGAGGCGTGTTGGCATCTACATCGAAGAGCTCACCATTGGATGAAATATCCTCGGTTGAACCCGTTGCGTCTTCGACGACGCCTTGTTTGATGGTGAGACTATCAATTTTGCCAACCCTTTCTGTGGGAAGACTGCTGACGTCCTGGATATTCTCATTGAAGTTGAAGGTGTCTCCGTTGCCCTTCTGGTAATATTCGCAGTGGGGACCGTCCCAGGTTTTAAAATGCGGCATTCTCCAAGCTCCTTCAGCCTATGAACTGGAAATGTATTTACCCTAGTCCACCTGAATGGGTAGTGTCGCAGCTATTCACATGGCGTTCATTCGGATGGATCGAAGTGAAGCCGCTAGCCAGCATACCGCTCGCTACACCAATCGTTGTTCATCACGCGGCGAGAGCTTCAAAGGGATCACTAGTCCTCTTCCGTGCAATTGCAGCTTTAGGAGGCAAAGCTGACATCCATCTGTAAAAGCTGTGTCCAATAAGGGCTCACATCGGCCGTCTGACGAACTTAGCGGATCTTTTTGGAGCTGAACGGCAACTGTGCGGACTGTTTGACCGGACCCGCGTGGCGCGCTGAATGTTTGAGGTGGATACTTCACCTCACACAATATAGCCGAAAAGCGTCGCTGGACTTTACGAAGCTCAGACGGCTTGCTTTTACCTCTAGGTGGTAATGTGCATCACCGGGAGGTGGTCCCATTTCAGCGAAGGCGCAGAGATCATTCATGACTGCCGATCTCCCTGAAATCTCACCAGCGTTGAGTCCTTGCGTGTACCAGCTCGCCCGTATCGGGCTATAGGAGCTCGACAGAAAGACTGTAGTTGCCAAAGCACCGAGTGCTGCAGACAAAAGACAGCATAGGAAGCATGCTCTCATCATTGCTGTCCTTCTGGCTCACGCGTTTTCGGGATGCATGT
>JBCDDQ010000214.1:0-8319 GCA_039180225.1 Pseudomonadota bacterium | reverse complement strand
TCATGATTTCCCACGGCCATGGCATCAAAGCCGATCGCCTCCATGAACTCAGCCTCGGCCGCCCCCTTGTAGGTGGTGTACATTAAAGAGCCTTGGAACTGGTCGCCGGCATCCAGCACAATCACGTTTTCGCCTTCAGCCCTCAACCGGTCGCGCAATGCTCTTATCTTCGTGGCAACACGGGCAATGCCGCCGAAGCACTTGCCCGCAGCATCGTCCGATGCGGGACATGTGCTGTCATACTTGGAGACCGGTTCTATGCGGCTGTGCAGATCGTTGATGTGGATCACATGCAGCGTGTACTCCGCCTTGACCGGCAGGGCGAGGGCCAGGAAGAGGGTGATGAAGGCGGCAAGGCGAAGGCACATGGCTCAGGTTCTCAATGGATTGTGTGTTGTGGAGAGTGAGCAACTAACCGGCAGATTGTCAAACCCTCCAAACAACACTTATCCGCAGGCAAAGGTTTGAGGGCCGGTGCGCGCTTGGATGTTCATATGAATGTCGTATACTGTTCATGTGAGTGTCATGAAACGTTCATGTGAATGCAAATCCCAGGTGCTCAATTGCGCGCTTGAGATTGGGTTCACTACAAAGCCTTGTGTCTGATGTTGACCACGCGACAAGCCAAGATCGCAGAGATGGTGCGCGACCAGAAAGTCCTCACGGTGGATGCGCTGGCCGCCTCGTTTGAGGTGACCACCCAGACGATCCGCCGGGACGTTATGGCCGTGTGTGATATGGGTTTGGCGCGGCGAAGGCACGGGCGCATCGAAGCGCTGGGCGACGACCTTAACCTCTCCTTTGAAGCCAGGCGCGTTCTCAACTTTCAGGCCAAACACAGCATAGGCCGCCTGGTGGCCCGGCAGGTGCCGGAGGGCGCTTCGATCGCGTTCAGCATCGGCACAACGCCGGTCATCGTCGCAGAAGCGCTGCTGGAGCACCGCAATCTGACGATCGCCACCAACAACCTGCACCTGGCGCTGGTGGCCTCACAGAACCCGGGGATCAGGATCCATGTGCCTGGCGGCGAATTGCGGCATGGCGATTTTGACATCTTGGGCCGCGAGGCAACCGAATTCTTCTCCAGGTTCAAGTTCGATATCGGGATCTTCGGGGTTGGCGGTGTCGATGAAAATGGCGCCTTGTTGGATTTCACGGAGGACGAGGTTCAGGTCCGGCACGCGATCCGGGACAATTCCATCGCCTCATTTCTGGTGCTTGACCGCCGCAAGTTTGGGCGACGTGCCCTTGTGCGCGGTGGGCACGTGCGTGAGGCCACGCGCATTTTCTGCGATCGCGCACCGGAGGCCTCCTATCTGGACGCTCTGAAGGAGGCGGACATCACATATGCATCGCCGCTGAACGGTGGATCCAATGAGCGAAATTAGCGTCCAGAACCTGGCCAAGAGCTGGGGCGATTCCCATGCGGTACGGGATGTTTCGTTCACGGTGCCGGAAGGCTCTTTGACGGTGCTGCTTGGCCCGTCGGGTTGCGGCAAGTCCACAACGCTGCGTCTCATTGCCGGGCTTGACGAGGTGAGCAGGGGAACGGTGCTCATCGCTGGCAAGGACGTCACCGGCTCTCCGGCCTCAAAGCGCAATATCTCCATGGTGTTCCAGTCCTATGCGCTCTTCCCGCATTTGAGCGTTGCTGAAAACATCCTGTTCGGCCTCAAAGTGCGCCGCACGCCAAAGCCTGAGCGGGACGAGAAGCTGAAGCAAACCGCTGAGCTGCTGGGCCTGTCCGCTTTGTTGGAGCGCAAGCCCGCACAGCTCTCCGGTGGCCAGCAGCAACGGGTGGCGCTCGGCCGGGCTGTGATCTCCGGGCGCCCGGTCTGCTTGATGGACGAGCCGCTCTCCAACCTCGATGCAAAATTGCGTCACGAAATGCGCATTGAGCTGCGCGCGCTTCAACAGAAGCTGGGGCTGACCATGGTCTATGTGACCCACGATCAGGCCGAGGCCATCTCCATGGCCGATCAGATCGTGCTGTTGAACAACGGGCTCATCGAACAGGCCGCAACGCCCGTGACCATCTACCGCGAGCCGGCCACCATGTTTACCGCCCAGTTCATCGGCACGCCACCCATGAACATTCTCTCCTTAGAGGTGAAGGCAGACAGCCAGTGTCTGGCGGGCACGAACCAGGTCGTCCTGCCAGGAGGCGCGGGCGCACAGGCAACGCTTGGCCTGCGCCCGGAGGACATTGCCGTTGCCGACACAGGCCTCCCGGCCGAAGTGCGCTCCGTGGAGTTCCTGGGTGCTGATGCCCTGGTCGACTGTATGCTGGGCGACAACGTCATGACCGTGCGGCTGGCGGGCGCCAGAACGCCTGAGGTGGGCGAGACGCTCCCGCTCAGCTGGCCGGCCGAGGCACAGCATTTTTTCCATAAAGATACCGGCTTGCGCCGGACCGAGCTTGGCGAGGGGGCGGCTGAGGCATCGCCGCACTCGCGCGAAGGGCAGGGAGGCGTTGGCGCCTCCGACAACTCAACCCCATCCGTCAAAAGAGAGGATGCGAAATGAACAGGCTTTTAAAGAAACTCTCCTGCGCTGCACTCGCGGCAGCCGGTTCGCTTGCCATTGCCGGCTCAGCTTTGGCTGTTGATCTGCAGTTCTACTTCCCTGTCGCCGTGGGCGGTAAGGCGGCGCAAACCATTGAGGCCCTGACGGCCGACTATGTGAAAGCCAATCCCGGCGTGAAGATCGATGCCGTCTACTCCGGCAGCTACCAGGACACCGTCACCAAGGCGCTCACCGCAGCTAAGGGCGGCAAGCCCCCACAGCTTTCGGTGATCTTGTCGGTGGATATGTTCACGCTGATCGACGAGGATGTGATCGTGCCGTTCGACGATCTCATCACCACGGATGAAGACAAGGCCTGGATGAAATCCTTCTACCCGGCTTTCATGGAAAACAGCCAAACCGGCGGCAAGACCTATGGCATCCCCTTCCAGCGCTCCACGCCGGTTCTCTACTGGAACAAAGAGGCCTTCAAGGCAGCGGGCCTGGACCCCAACACGCCGCCGGCCAATTGGGATGAAATGGTCGAAATGGGCAAGAAGCTCACCGTCAAGGATTCCAGCGGCAACGTTACCCAATGGGGTGTGCGCATCCCGTCCTCAGGCTTCCCCTACTGGCTGTTCCAAGGTCTGACCACTCAGAACAATGTGGTGCTGGCCAACAGCGACGGCAACCAAACCAACTTCGACGACCCCAAGGTGGTCGAAGCCCTGGCCTACATGGTGGATCTGTCCAAGAAACACGGCGTGATGGCGCCCGGCATCATCGAGTGGGGCTCCACGCCGAAAGCCTTCTTTGAAGGCCAAACGGCCATGATGTGGACCACCACGGGCAACTTGACCAACGTGCGCAACAATGCTCCGTTTGAATTTGGCGTGGCCATGCTTCCGGCCAACAAGCGGCGCGGTGCGCCCACCGGCGGCGGCAACTTTTACATCTTCAAGGACTCCACAGACGAGCAAAAGAAAGCCTCTGTTGATTTCGTCAAGTGGATCACCGCGCCTGAGCAAGCTGCCCGCTGGACCATTGCAACGGGCTATGTGGCCCCGCGTCCTGACGCATGGGACACACCGGCCATGAAGGAATATGTGAAAGACTTCCCGCCGGCTCTGGTTGCCCGCGACCAGCTGGAGCATGCGGTGGCTGAACTCTCCACGTTCCAGAACCAACGCATAACCCGCATCTTCAACGATGCGCTTGAAGCAGCCATCACCGGCAAGAAAGAACCGGAAGCTGCCCTGAAAGAGGCCCAGAAGAAGGCCGATGCAGTGTTGAAATCATACCGCTAATCGTCAGCGATCCCGGCCGGCCCCCCCCACCACCCGGGGCGGGCCGCCACTGGGCCGGCGTGGGGAGTTTGTTTCGATGTAGTCACAGAAGTACAGGGTGCATGCCTGGCTGCTGCTCAGCCCCGCGCTGCTGTTGTTGTTTGCCTTCACGCATTATCCGGCTGTGGTCACCTTCGTGGACAGCTTCTTCTCCACACCGCGCGGCCAAAGGCCGGCCAAGTTTGTGGGGCTGGACAACTACGAGCAGCTGCTGAACGACGATGTGTTTTGGCAGGTGCTTTGGAACAACTTCCTCTACGCCATCGGCACCGTGCCGCCGTCAATTGCCCTGGCGATTGTCATGGCCCTTTGGGTCAACTCAAAGATCGTCGGCCGGCCCCTGGTGCGCATGGCCTATTTTGCCCCCACCGTTCTGCCCCTGATCGCAGTGGCCAACATCTGGCTGTTCTTCTACACGCCCGGCTTTGGGCTAATCGACCAGATCAGAGGGCTCTTCGGCTTGCCGCACCAGAACCTTATCGGCGAGACCGACACGGTGCTCTGGGCCATGATGGCGGTGGCCGTGTGGAAGGAAGCCGGGTTTTTCATGATCTTCTACCTGGCGGCCCTCCAGGCCATTCCGCCGGACTTGCGCGAAGCAGCGGACATTGAGGGCACAGACGCCTGGACCTACTTCCGGCGCATCACCTTTCCGCTCCTTATGCCGACCACCCTGTTTGTGATGGTCAACGCAACGATCAACGCGTTCCGCCTGATCGACCATATCTTCGTGATGACCAATGGCGGGCCGGACAATGCCAGCTCGCTCTTGCTGTTCTATATCTATGAGACCGCATTCAAGTACTGGGACACGGCCTATGGTGCGACCTTAACGGTGGTGCTGCTGGTGCTCTTAAGCGTGCTGGCCATAGGGCAGTTCTTCTTCTTTGACAGAAGGGTGCACTACCGATGAGGGCTGGCGTGGCAGGGCTGTCCTTCGACCGGGTCTTGAACGGCGCGGCAGCCTGGATCTTGGCCATACTGTGGATGTTGCCGCTGCTCTACGCCATCTGGACGGCGTTTCATCCCGCGGCCTACGAAGCGCGCTTCGACCTTTTTGCCCCGGTCACCCTTGAGAATTTCGCCAAGGCCTGGGACGCGGCGCCATTTGCCCGCTACTTCTTCAACACCTTTATGCTGGTCACCTCGATCCTTGTGGCGCAGTTCATCTTATGCACTTTGGCCGCCTTCGCCTTTGCCCGCTACGATTTCCCCGCCAAGAACCTGTTGTTCGCTCTGGTCCTGCTGCAATTGCTGGTCATGCCGGACATTCTCATTGTTGAGAACTACAAGACCATGCGCGCGCTGGGTCTTGTGGACACCATCTTGGCCATCGGGCTGCCCTACATGGCCTCAGGCTTCGGCATATTCCTTTTGCGCCAAACCTTCATGACGATCCCGCGAGAGCTGGATGAGGCAGCGCGGATTGAAGGGGCAGGGCCGCTGACGGTGCTGTGGAAGGTCTATGTGCCTTTGGCGAAGCCGGTCTACCTGGCGTACGGGTTGGTGTCCGTCAGCCATCACTGGAACAACTTTCTCTGGCCGTTGATCATCACCAATTCTGTGGAGACGCGGCCGGTCACTGTGGGTCTCAGCGTGTTCGCGGCGATCGATTCGGGGATCGAATGGTCTGTGATCAACGCCGCAACTCTAATGACGTCCGGCCCCTTGCTGGTGGCCTTTCTCCTGTTCCAGCGCCAGTTCGTCCAAAGCTTCATGAGAGCGGGCATCAAGTAGCCCAAATCCCACGCAGACCAGCGCTTTTGACACAAAGCAGCTATCCGCCCACTGGCTGGCATGCGGAGTGCAAGGCTCTGCCCAGAACCAAACCGCGCTGAACCACATTGGTACATCTTTTCCCGTGGTGAAGCGCTGCGTGTACTCAAGAACAGTCTGGAGACGGTCTATGTTCACCAGAGCGAGATACCTCATTCTTCCCGCCATTCTGGGCGCTGCGCTGATTGCGCTGCCTGCGGCAGCCGATGATGCCGCAGCGTGGGGATCCGGCCATGGCGGCGACGGTGGCGGTGGCCACGGCGGCGGCGGTGGCGGCGGAAACGGTGGGGGTAACGGCGGCGGCGAGGGCGGCGGCGGCCGTGTCGGCTCTCTGATCCACGATTGCGCTGAGGGGTCCTACCAGTTCTGGTGCCGCAACAAACAGTTCAAAGTGCGCCAAGGCGGCGGCCATTACCGGGCCTCACGCAAACGCGTGCGCGTGCACTACAAGCAGCATGCCGTCGCGGAGCATTACGAGTACGCACCCGCGCAAAAGGTGATTGTCTACGAACCGCACGTGGTCTACCAGCCCAAGGTGGTTTACGAGAAAAAGGTCGTTCACAGGGCCAAGGTGATCAAGACGCGCAAAACCTATATCAGGCCCAAATACCATGCCGTCCCGCGCCCTGATCACTATGCGGGGCCGGTCATGACCACCGAAGAGACCGTGCACAGAGATTACGATGGACATGGCGTTCTGGTCTACAAGCCCGTAGAGCGACGCGCCCGGCACAAAGCCAAGCGCCGGCACAAGCATTACGGCGCTCATAAGCGGAAATACAGCCACAAGCGCTATCATAAGCGGCGCAAGAGCCATAGCCGCAAGTACTACGCTGCACGCCCCGTTGTGCCGGCATATCAAGGCGAACCGCGCCACAGCTACGGCACCCACCAGCCCAAAACGGTTTACATCATCAAGCGCCGGCGCACCGGCCCGATCCACAAGAAGATCCCACTGTTCGGTTCAAAGAAATCCTATCGTCACAAGGTCTATCGCAAACACCGCCGGTGCGCCTCGCCCTGCGGGTACATGAAATACTAAGAAAAAAGCGCAGTGACTTAACTAAACGCCCAAAAGCCTCCACGGGCGTGGCCGGTCTGCAAAGACCGGCCATTTTTTTATCCAGACCCTGAGACGCGACTGGCAATGTAGAGGGCAAGGGCAGCCGCGTTTGACACGTTGAGGCTCTGGATGGCGCCGGGGACCTGGATGTTGGCCAACCGGTCACAGGTCTCTCTGGTTTTGTGACGCAGTCCTTTGCCTTCCGCGCCCAGCACAAGCGCCACCCGCGAATGATCACTGACGCATGTCTCAAGATCTTCCTGGGCTTCGCTGTCCAGGCCAATGCAGGGCACGCCATTGGCTATCAGGGTCTCGATGGCCTTCGACAGGTTGGTCACTTTGGCGATCGGTACATGCTCCAGGCCGCCGGAGGCCGACTTGGCCAGAACCGCCGAGGCTCCGGGGCTGTGCCGCGCTGTCATGACGAGGCCTGCCGCCGCGAACGCAGTAGCGGAACGTAAAACCGCGCCCACATTGTGCGGATCGGTAATCTGGTCCAGCACCACAATCGGCCCGGGCCGTTCAAGGATGTCCTGCAGATCAACCGGCGGCAGCGGGCTGGTTTTCAGAAGAAGACCCTGATGAACCGCATCGGGGCCCGTGTGCCGGGTAATGTAACCGGTGGGCACGATCTCGCACGTCACGGTCACGGCGCGGAGCACCTCATCGAACCGCTTGGCGGCATTCTCGGTCAAGAACAGGCACTCATTGCGCCTTCTGGGGTTCTTCAGAGCCTCCATAACCGTGTGTTGGCCGTATAGCCATTCAGCTTCATCTGGCCCGTGAGCCTCCCGGCCGCGGGGCTTGCCTGCGCTGCGGCGTTTGCGGTCGGACCGGCTTCGGTCTCGCGGGGGAGGGCGGCCTGTCTTGTTTCTGGTCATGCAAGCGCTTATATGCGCTCAAGCGTGATCCAACAAGATTCACCGCACCACACTTTTTTCGCAGAAATACATAGATTTACGGTTGACATAGACCAGATTGCTTATCATAAAGCCGCGGATGTAGCTTGGGCTCCGTGTCCGGGCCAAACGTCGTGCGCGCAACATACCAGTAATACATATTGAGATTTGCTGATCCTGGAGGAGTGCCCGAGTGGTTAAAGGGGACGGGCTGTAAACCCGTTGGCTATGCCTACGTTGGTTCGAATCCAACCTCCTCCACCATCGGCTATCTATTTGAGTAAATTGGTGTTTTAGAGTGTACGAGGCGAAGCCGGAACGGTGGATGCGAAACAGGGTTTTGAGGCAGGGCATATTGGAAAGCCGAGGTGTCAGTAGAATTTGAGGGCGGGTGTAGCTCAGTGGCAGAGCAGAAGCCTTCCAAGCTTACGACGAGGGTTCGATTCCCTTCACCCGCTCCAGTCTGCCCTTCAAGTGCCAAGGTGAGTACCAAAGGTCCCGCATTGACCACCCCGGCGGCAGTCTGTGGGCTTTGAGAGTTGACAGTTTAAGAAACGAGACGTGACGAAAATAAGGACCGGTTCGAGAAATGGCCAAAGAGAAGTTTGAACGTACAAAACCGCACTGTAACATTGGCACGGTCGGCCATGTTGACCATGGCAAGACGACGCTGACGGCTGCGATCACGAAGGTTCTGGCAGAGCAGGGCGGTGCGGAAGCACAGGCCTTT
>JBCDDQ010000213.1:0-8319 GCA_039180225.1 Pseudomonadota bacterium | reverse complement strand
GCGCCGTGGTGCTCACCGGCCATGGCGGTCTCGACAAGCTGTCTTATGTGGACGACTGGCCGACCCCTCAAGCGGGGCCCGGCGAGGTGGTGGTGAAGGTGGGCGCCTGCGGGCTCAACAACACCGATATCAACACGCGCACCGCCTGGTACTCAAAGGCCGTCTCCGACGGGATCACCGACGCCGGCGGCAAGGGCGGGTTTGAAGAGGCCGAGGGTGGGGATGCCTCCTGGGGCAGCAGCGCCATCACCTTTCCGCGTATTCAAGGGGCCGATGTGGCCGGCACCATTGCCGCCGTGGGCGAGGGCGTACACCAGGCCCGCATGGGCGAGCGGGTGATGATCGACCCGTGGCTCCTGGCGGTGGGCGACTGGCAGGATGCGGACCGGTCCGACTATTTCGGCTCAGAATGTGATGGCGGCTATGCGGAGTATACCAAGGTGCGCGCGGAGAATGCTCTGGCGGTCACCACGGATCTGAGCGATGCCGAACTCGCCACGTTCCCTTGCGCCTACACCACGGCGGAGAACCTGGTGGCGCGCACCGGACTTCAGCCCGGCGAGACGGTGGCCATTGCCGGGGCGTCCGGCGGGGTGGGGTCGGCGGCGATCCAGCTCTGCCGGTTGCGCGGGGCGAAGGTGATTGCGATTGCGTCGTCCTCCAAGGCAGACCTGGTGCGCTCACTGGGGGCAGCGGCCGTGGTGGACCGGAACGCGCCGAACCTGGAAGGCGCGCTGCGCAAGGCCGCGGGCGGCCCGCTGGATGTGGCGCTGGATGTGGTGGGCGGCGGCACGTTCATGGGCCTCATCAATGCGCTGCGCCAAGGCGGGCGCTATTCCACTTCGGGATGCATCGCCGGGCCGCTGGTGGAATTCGATCTGCGCCAGCTGGTCTACAAAGACCTCCAGCTCACCGGCGCCACCATCGTGCCGCCGGGCACCATGAAACGGCTGGTGGGGCTGATCGAGCAGGGTCTGTTGCAGCCTCTTCTGGCGGAGAGCTTTCCGCTCAAGGACCTGGCCATGGCGCAAGAGGCGTTCATGGCCAAGGCCCATGTGGGAAACATTGTCGTGACCACATGAGGCGGCCATTAAGACTTCTCTGCTAGGCAGGAGGCCTTGAACGTGCCTGAGAGAGGTGTTGGCCATGGCGTGGTTTTTGAGCAAGGTGCTTGAGAAGGTTGAGATCCGCTCTCTGGAGGAAACTGTTGTCAAGCAGGCTTCGGACGGTGACACGTCAGCGGCCTGGGAGACGCTTCAGAAGCTGCGCAAGGCGCAAGAGCACCAGAGCGAAGCGGCTTGGGCGCTGCTGCGGATCTCAGATCAGCAATGGTTTGATCCGGAAGATGTTGCCGACCTTCTCATGGAGATCGCGGCGGTTCATGCGGATCAACCGGACTTGATGGCACTGATGGCTGAAAGCCTGGAAGCCATCCGCGATATTGACGATCTTAATTCTGAGCCACCAGACCACCCGGTTTATGACTATGCGGTGGACCGTCTGGCCGCGCTGGCCCAAGCCCAAAAGAGTGGCAAGGACGAGGAGCCGCTTTTGCGCGCGCTCTCCGGCACGGCCCGGTTGATGGCCCGACAGCATGATGACCTGGCCGAAGCCGCGTACCGCAAGCTGGTGGAACTTGATCCGAACGACGGCACCAACCATTACAATCTGGGCCTCTTCTTCAAGACCCGGGGCCGCTTTCAGGAGGGCCTGGAGGCCAATCAGAAAGCCCTGTCGCTTACGGTGGATGATGAGGAGCCGTGTGTCTGGAACCTTGGTATCTGCGCCACCGGAGCTGGAGCGGCAGAAGCTGCGCTTGAGGTCTGGAAGGGCATCGGCAACAAGATTGAGATGGGCCGGTTTGGCCTGCCGGATGGCGGCTATCCCACATGCAAGGTGCGCTTGGCTGAGCGGCCGTTGGCGGAACGTAGCGCTGAGAATGATAATCCCGGCCAGGAGGAAACCATCTGGGTTGAGCGGCTCAGCCCGTGCCACGGCATTATCCGCAGCGTGCTCTTTTACGATGAGTTGGGTGTGAACTACGGAGACGTGGTGCTGTTTGACGGAGCGCCCATCACCTTTCACAAATATGGCGATGACGAGGTGCCGGTGTTTCCGCACATGGCGACGCTGATCCGGCGCAACTACCAGATCTATCCCTTTGCCGGCGTGCAAGAGACGGCCCGTCAGTTGGCGGATGTGAGCGTGGACTTGGAGGGTGATGCTCTCGTCTATTGCCACACGGAGAGCTTTCGGGAGATCTGTTCCAGTTGCTGGCGTGATCTGGATGTGGATCATGAAAGCCATGAGGTGGCCGAGCAGCATGTGGTGACGGGCCGGATTGCGGCGCCGGCGGACATGGCGCCGGGTGATGTGTTGGCGCAGCTCGACAAGGGCTTGGCGGCGCGGGCGCCGTGCAAGCTTTATGCGCCGGAGCTTTGCCGGGCTGCGGGGCTTGCAGAGCGCGCGGATGTGGAGCAGCGCCGGTTTGAGCTTTTGATGGGGAATTGATCTTCTCCTCGCCGCGCCCTTGCGCACGCGAGGGCCCATCGCTCGCACTGATCCTTTGGCTCAGAAGGTCCTCGCTTTCGCAAGGACGCGGCAACACCCTGCGCCCTTGCGCACGCGAGGGCCCATAGCTCGCACCGATCCCTTGGCTCAGAAGGTACTCGCTTTCGCAAGGACGCGGCAACACCCCGCTCCCTTGCGCACGCGAGGGCCCATAGCTCGCACCGATCCTTTGGCTCAGAAGGTCCTCGCTTTCGCAAGGACGCGGAAACGCAAACCTCGTCATCCCGGAATTTTGCGCATGCAAAATATCCGGGACCCAGGAGCTGTGAGGCTCTGGGTTGGCTGCCCTGGGTCCCCGCGTTCGCGGGGATGACGGAGGGTGGGGTGTGCGCGTGACGAAGTCCGCGAGCCTGTGCACCCCCACAACTTTGCCCTCGAAAGCCAATCTTTAACCGGCTAAAACCCCAGCCCATGGGCTCAGCGAACCGAGATCTGGGGCACCGCTATGTGAACGACCTGCGGCGGCTTGGCTTTACCCAAGGCCAGGTGCTGAAGGCGCGGGGTGCGCTTGTGCCCGTGGCGCTGGCGATTGTCTTTCTCGGGTTTGTGGCCGCTTATGCCGGCAGCGGGGTTCTCCCCGTAGGTGAAGGTGCGCTCATGGTGGCCGTGGCGGCAGCGCTCGGCGGTTACATGGCGCTCAATATCGGTGCCAACGATGTGGCCAACAATATGGGCTCGGCCGTGGGCGGGCGGGTGCTCACCGTGACCACCGCGCTGATCCTTGCCGCCATCTGCGAGTGCGCCGGAGCGCTTCTGGCGGGTGGGGACGTCGTCAAGACCGTGGCCAGCGGGATCATCACGCCGGGCGAAGAGCTGAGCGTTGCGAGCTTCCGCTCGCTCATGCTGAGCGCCCTTCTGGCGGCGGCGCTGTGGATCAATCTGGCCACCATGCTCAACGCCCCTGTATCCACCACCCACTCCATTGTGGGCGGTGTCCTGGGCGCAGGGATCGCGGCAGCGGGCTTGGGCCTGGTGAACTGGCCGACGGTCGCAACGATCGCCTCAAGCTGGATCATCTCGCCGGTGTTCGGTGCCGTCATCGCCGGCGTGCTTCTGGTGTTCATCAAACGCTCCGTTTTGAACGTGCCCGACCGGGTGACAGCGGCTAAACGCTGGGTGCCCATTCTGATCGCCGTGATGGCGGGTGCGTTTGTGGCGTACATGGCCTTGAAGGGGTTGAACAAGATTTGGGCGGCGCCGCCGGTGGTGGTGATCCTGGGATCCATTGCCGCCGGGCTGATCGCCTACATGCTCTCCCAGCCCCACATTGCCGGCAAGACCCGGCACATGGAGGGCGCTAAGGAAGAGATCTACCAGCTCTTCAATCTGCCGCTGATCATCGGGGTCTGCCTCCTGTCCTTTGCCCATGGCGCCAACGATGTGGCGAACGCCGTGGGCCCGCTTGCGGCCATTGTCTCCACCTTGCAGGACGATGCCTCCATCACCGCCCAAGTGTCCGTGCCCTTCTGGGTGCTGAGTGTGGGGGCGTTCGGCATCGCGCTCGGCCTTGGTCTCTTCGGGCCGAAGCTCATTCAGGTGGTGGGCAAAAAGATCACCCGGCTCAATGCGCCTCGGGCCTATTGCGTGGCGTTGTCGTCGGCCATCACCGTTCTGGTGGCCACCACGTTCGGCCTGCCGGTGAGCTCTACCCATATTGCCGTGGGCGCGGTGTTCGGCGTCGGCTTCGTGCGCGAATATCTGGAAAACCCGAACCGGCGCAAACGCCGCCCCGGTCACAAGCTTAACGCCACCGCCGAAGAGGCTTTCAACAGCGCCAGCGAGCGGGGCAGCCGGCGCCTGGTGCGACGCAAGTTCGTGGTGCTCATCACCGCGGCCTGGCTGGTGACGGTGCCCGCGTCGGCGCTGCTGGCCGCTACGATTTATGCTCTGTTGCAGCTTCTCTGATCCATGGCTCCAGGGCGCGGAACTGGTTGATCAGGCCGAGGAAGTCGTCCTTGTAGGCGACCTTGGCCGCGTCCTGCACCAAGGTCCAGTGGCGCAGGCGCCGCTTTGATTCCGGCCAGGTGTCCTCCTGCTTTTTCACCAGATAAGGATAGTAGGTGACCGGGATCTGCTCCATGCCCTCAGACGTGGTCTTGCTGATCACCACGGTGCAGGGAAAGTTGGTGAAGACTTCTCCGCGCACGCCGGCTTCCTCAAAACCCTCCCTGTGGCAGGTGTCCGCATGGCTCTCGTTGGCCTTGGCGAGCCCCTTGGGCAAGATCCAGCGGCCCCGGCTTGATGAGGTGACGAACAGGAGGGCTGTCAGCTTGCCCTTGATGTCGAACGGGACGATCCCGACGCGGTGCATCGATCTAACTCCGGCGCTTATCCAATTTGAGGGCGGACCATACGCCTTCTGTACGTTTGCGTAAATCGTCTGGCAGAGCCAGAGCCAGAGGGCGAAGACGGGATTGAGGGGGCTGAGGGCGGGGCTGAGTGTGCTGGTCATGATGAGATCCTCCGGGTGGTGCGTGATATGGAACATATAGCGAACATATCTTCATATGTCAAGATATATTTCCTATTTTTATTGCTTAATGGGGCCAATGGGTTAGGCGAAACGGCCGGCCCTTTGCCCAAGGGCGCAACTGCCGCTACACTCGCGCCTGCACGTGTGCGTGAGCGAGGCAACCCATGATGTTGCGCAAACCGGCTATCCCAGAGACCACGCTGGCCAAATGGCAGCGGATTGTGGACCTTGCCGCGGAGATGGTGGGGGTGCCGTCCAGCCTGGTGATGAAGACGGACATGCCCGACCATGCGGTGCTGCTCTCCAGCCGCACCGAGGGCAACCCTTACACTGTCGGCCAGAGCTTTGAGCTCAACGACAAGCTCTACTGCTATTCGGTGCTCCAGACCAAAGGTGAGCTGGTGGTGCGCGATGCCCATTCCGATCCTGACTGGTGTGACAATCAGGATCTGGACCACGGCATGTCGTTCTATATCGGCTATCCGCTCTGCTGGCCGGACGGGAGCCTGTTCGGCACGGTGTGTGTTCTGGACAGCTACGACAACGAGCGCGCCTACCGGCACCGGGAGCTGGTGCAGGAGTTCGGCAAGCTGATCGAAAACGACCTGGCCCTGCTGGTGGAGATCAGCCGGCGCGAGGCGCTTGAGGCCCAGTTGCAGGAGCATCTGGAGCAGCTGGAAAACCGGGTGGCGCGGCGCACCCATCAGCTTTCGGACGCCAACCGGGACCTTCAGGAACGCGAGCAGGATCTGGAAGAGGCCAATGCGGCGCTTAGCGTGCTGCTCGCCAAGCTGGAGACCTCGCGCCAGGAGTTTGAAGATCAGATCCTGCGCCAGATCACCGGCCTGGTCCTGCCCCACGTCTCCAAGCTGAAGCGCAAATTGGCGGGCCAGGCGGCCGAGCAGGCGCTGGTGGAGATCGTGGAGGCGAACCTCAAGCAGGTGACCTCGTCGTTCGCCAACCGGCTGGCTGATGTGCTGAAGACGCTGACGCCCGCGGAGGCGGAGATCGCGCTGATGGTGATCAACGGCCAGAGCACCAAGGACATTGCCCGGGCGCTGTCGCGCGACAAGAGCACGATCGATTTTCACCGCAACAATATCCGCAAGAAACTGGGGCTGAGGCACCGTGGGGTGAACCTGCGCAGCCACCTGTTGTCGTTGCAATAATATGGGGATTTCCCCCACATTCTCCCAATAACGAACCCGTATTACCGGCTGTTTCTTTGATGGCTAAGCTTAATGCGGGGCCAACTAAGGGAGATCAAGCCGATGAAGAAAGACGACCTCAAACCCATCAGGATTGATGGCGCCACTGACGATATGCGGCCCGGCCTATCAAGGCGTTCGCTGTTCAAGGCTGCAGGCGCCGCCGGTGTTGCCGCGGCCGCCACTCCGCTGGTCAGCAGCCCGGCCGGCGCCCAGTCCACCGACTGGACCCAGTCCGGCAACAACAACCACGTGATCAAGCTGCAGGAGAGCGCCAGCTTCCCGGACGGCGAGGTGGGCATGGACTTCTTCGGCCATTGCGCGCTGAAGATCACCTCGCCCGGCGGGGCCACCGTTCTGTTCGACCCGTGGCGCGATGACCCGTCCGGTGCCTGGGGGCTGTGGTTCAAGTACAAGTTCCCCGAAACCCGGGTGGACATCACCATGTCGACCCACACCCACTTCGACCATGACGCCATCGACCGGCCCAACTCCACCATGGTGCTGGACCGGATGGTGGGCACGTTCGCGTTTGCCGACCTGAAGATCACCGGGTTTGCCGACAAGCATGCCTGTGTGGCGCCGGGCTGGTATCCGTGGACCAATGCGCTCAAAGAGTTCGGCGCAGAAGCCTGCCCGCCCAACAATGTGGGCCATATGGACATGGTCACCTATGTGGTGGAGACCGGCGGCATCCGCACCCTCATCTGGGGCGACAACCGCCACAACCCGGCCGACGGGTTCTGGGAGGCCATCGGGCGGGTGGATGTGTTGACCCTGCCGGTGGACGGCTCCCAGCATATTCTCTCCTACGACCAGGCCAATGCGATCGTGGATAAGATCAAACCGAAGGTGGTGATCCCCACCCACTATCTGGGCGAGACGAGCACCTACACACTGTCGACGCTCACGCCGGCTGATGAGTGGGTGAAGAGCCAGAAGAGCCACAAGACGCTTGAGGGACCCAGCATGAAGCTGGCCGCGGCCGATGTGGCGGGGATGGACAAGGAGTTCATGTATTTCGGGCACCACGCCCACAAGGAGTAGACCGGCTTCGGGGGGTCGGGCCCGTTATTCCCAACGCCTGAGGGAATTCTGAGGGGACACATGCCCCACGTGTGTCCCCCAACGGGTCCTCATTCTCTCCCGCGCCCTTGCGCCCGCGCGGGCCCATGGCTCGTTCCGTTCGCCTGGCTGAGAAGGTCCTCGCGTTCGCAAGGACGCGGAGCGGGCACTTGAACCAGCAATTGCCACTAAATAGTTGATTTTCGATCTGAGAAGTGGATTTTTGCAAAACGAACCCAATTTCGCGTAAAACTCTGAAGTAATGATGTAATTCGCGCTATTTGGCCTTGATGGTTGAGTTTCCCCGCGTCCTTGCGAAAGCGAGGACCCAAGCCAACGTTCTGCTCGCTCCGAGTTATGGGCCCTCGCGTTCGCAAGGGCGCGGGAGATGGCAAGGGGGTGCGGGAGGTTGGCAGCTACTCCACCGGCGCGTAGAGCAGCTCTGTCAGATCGCTCAGCTTTGCGCCCGGATCGCGCAGTCCGAACACCGCCCCTTCAATCTCCAGCCGCCGTTCTTCGGACATCACCGGCTCGGACAGCCCATGGAATTTCTCGATCAAGCCGGCCCGGTCAATGGGGTTGGTGTGCTCACCCGGCGCGCGCACGATCCCGGAATCCAGCCGGCGTCCATCCTTCGTGACGATCACCGTGCGCCCCAGCCGGTCGGCGGGGAAGTTGGCGTTGCACTCGTCACACTCGCTCACCGAAGTGGCCGCCACGAGGCGGGCGACGTCCTCATCGTTGAAGGTCTCGCCGGAGACTTCCCGCGCGCCAAGCTGACCAAACACCAGGGCCGCGGCCACGGGGTAGGAGATGGAATACTGTGCCTTGCCCGTGGTCTCGGGGATGTCGAGGGCGAGCCTGGTGGCGTTGTGGAACGAGGAGATCTCAATGGCCGCGATATCATCGGGCTTCAGCCCATGCTCGGCGCGCAGATTGAAGGCCGCCTGGATCGGTGCATGGGCCCAGCGGCAGACAGGGAAGAGCTTGATGTTCTGCTTT
>JBCDDQ010000212.1:0-8390 GCA_039180225.1 Pseudomonadota bacterium | reverse complement strand
CGGACTTCGACTTGGTTGCCATGTTCTACCCTCGAATGAACCACAAACCGCGCCATATTTGCGCGCGTTTATATCGATGCAATCCCACCGCCACAAGACAAGAATTAACCTAAAGCCCATCTTTCTGGATTTTTGGTAACCTGGTTCAGCGTGTTGCTTTTGAACGGTTTTTGATAACCGCACTACGACAACAGCTGATCTTGAGCCCAAACGAGAGAAATTTTCACCAGCCTGAGGGCCAGTTTTCGCCGCGCCTGATGCTTGCGCTTGAATTCGAACCCCACAAACCTTAGGCTCCGCGCGCAAATGACCGCCATGGCCCGGCAGCTTCCGGCATTCGAAGGGCCCTTCTGATCTGAGGAGAGAACTCTTGACCCGATTTGACGGCACGAAAGACTACGTGGCGACGGACGATCTGCGAATCGCCGTGAACGCCGCCATCACCCTTGAGCGCCCGCTTTTGGTGAAGGGTGAGCCGGGAACCGGGAAAACAGTGCTGGCCCACGAGGTGGCCAAGGCGTTGAAGACCGATCTTCTGGAATGGCACGTGAAGTCCACCACCAAGGCGCAGCAGGGCCTTTACGAATATGACGCGGTGAGCCGCCTGCGTGACAGCCAGCTGGGTGAGGAAAAGGTCCACGACATCGCCAACTACATCAAGCGCGGCAAGCTCTGGGAGGCATTCACAGCCAAGACCCGCCCCGTACTGCTGATCGATGAGGTGGACAAGGCCGATATTGAATTCCCCAACGACCTGCTGCAGGAACTCGACCGCATGGAGTTCTTCGTCTACGAGACCGGCGAAACCATCAAGGCGAGCCAGCGGCCCATCGTGATGATCACCTCCAACAATGAGAAGGAACTGCCGGACGCCTTCCTGCGCCGC
Organism: Pseudomonadota bacterium; assembly: GCA_039180225.1. GTDB lineage: Bacteria > Pseudomonadota > Alphaproteobacteria > Rhizobiales > CAJQND01 > JAAEUE01. Next base: position 7,504 of record JBCDDQ010000212.1, on the reverse strand, counting down.
TGCTTCTTCCACTACATCAAGTTTCCCGACAAGGAGACCATGGGCGAGATCGTGGAGGTCCACTTCCCGGGCCTGAAGGGCCGTCTGGTCTCTGAAGCGCTGAACGTGTTCTACGATCTGCGCGAGGTCCCGGGCTTAAAGAAGAAGCCGTCCACGTCAGAGCTGTTGGACTGGATCAAGCTTTTGCTGAACGAGGACATCGATCCGGCCACCTTGCGCGAAACCGACACGCGAAAGGTCATCCCCCCGCTCCACGGCGCGCTGCTCAAGAACGAGCAGGACGTGCATCTGTTTGAGCGCCTGGCATTCATGGCCCGGCGCGAAGGGCGGTGAGCGCGGGCTTTCCCCAACCGTTATCCCAGAACCGTATGCTCAGAGATCAACCACCATGGGTCTCCGCGTTCGCGGGGATGACGAAATTTGAGACTGCACCTCCCACCCCGTCCTCCCGGAATTTTGCGTCAGCAAAATATCCGGGACCCAGAACCGCATGCTCAGAGTCAACCATCATGGGTCCCCGCGTTCGCGGGGATGACGGAGAGAAGCGGGGATGACGGAGAGAAGCGCGGATGACCAAATGGTTGCCCCTCACGTGATCTCATTGATCTTGTCGCGCGCCTGCATGGCCCAGTAGGCGCCTTGCGCGATGATCCGGCGGAACGGGCCACCTGCCCGTTGCAGCTCGAAGCCCTCAAACAGCCGGTAGCGGTCATCGCCCTCGCTGATGGCTTCGGCAATCAGCTGGCCCGCCATGGCCGTGGTGTTGAGGCCATGGCCGCCAAAGGCCGTTGCATACCAGAGCCGCGGCTCCACCTGGCCGATCAGAGGCATGGAATGGCGCGCATAGCCCATCAGGCCGCCCCAGGCGTGGCTGGCGTTCAGGGCGCCGATCTGGGTGAAGATATTGTAGCAATCCTCCATCATCCGCTCGCCCAAGCGGAACGGCTCGGTGCGTGAGGTGCTGATGCGCCCGCCCCACAACAGCCGGCCATCGGGCAGGCGGCGGAAATAGTCCCCGGCCCGGCGCGTGTCCGCCACGCCTGCCTTTGTCTTGATCGCCTGATCCAACAGCTTGCGCGCCGGCGCGCTGGTCACGATGTAGGTCGCCACCGGCAAGACCGCCCGCGTCACCTTGCGGTAGAGCCGCAAGTCATAACCGCTGGTGCACAAAACCACATTGTCGGCCAGAACCGACCCAGTGCCGGTCAAAACGCGCCAGGGGCCGGCCTTCTGGCTCTCCACGGCCCGGGCACGGGTCTGTTCATAAATCACCCCGCCGAGCCCTTCAAACGCCTTGGCAAGCCCCAGCGCATAGGCCAACGGCTGGATGTGAAAAGCGGCTGGATCGTAGGTGGCCTGGTGGTAGCGGTCGGTGCGCAGCATCTCGCGCACCTCGTCGCGCGCACAATAGTGCAGCTCATAGCCAAGCTTCTGGCGAAACCGCTCAACCTGCGCCTTGAGCTCCTCTTCCCGGTCCAGGCGGCTCACCAGGTAGAAGCCCTCGCCGTTGAGTGTCTTGGGGATCTTCAGCCGCTCAATCTGGCGGCGCACATATTGCGCACCCGCCGCCGACAGCCCATGCAGCGTCCAGGCATCGTCCGGCCCCACCGCTTCAAGCAGGCTTTGTGATCCGGCGGCAAATCCGGCAGACACAATTCCGGCATTTCGGCCCGAAGCGCCCCACGCCACCCGTTCCGCCTCAAGCACAACCACGTCGAGCCCGCGCCTTTGGGCTTCAAGGGCGCAGGTCAGTCCGGCAAGTCCGGCACCAACAACACAGATATCAGCCCGCACCTCCCCCTCCAGCGCCGGACCCGCGGGCCCCGGCGCGCACTCATCGGCATATAGGGAGTTGGGATAAGTCATGAGTTGGAAAACTGATGGTCCAAAATACCCGTCATGCGCGCTACACTGACACGCGTCATAGGTAGCAGGCCCCGTGGTAGCAATCTTATCGCCCCTGATAAAGGATCTTGCCAATGAAATCCTTGCTCTTTTTGCGTCATGCTAAATCGAGCTGGTCGTCGCCTGAACTCGCCGATCACGACCGCCCCCTGAACGGCCGCGGCCGGGCCGCGGCGGCCACCATGGGCCGCTACATTGTGGAGCATGATCTGCTGCCGGAGCTGATCTTGTGTTCCACGGCGCGCCGCGCCCGCGAAACCTTGGAACGGGCGGCCAGCCGGTGGAGCTACATTCCCCCTGCCCGCATTGAACAGGCCCTTTACGACTTTTCCGGCGGGCGGGGCTATCTCCACCTGATCCGCCAAACCGACGCGCAGATCGGCTCGCTCATGGTCATCGGCCACAACCCGACCATCGAGATCCTGGTCTGCGACCTGATCGGGCAGGCAGAGCCCGAACTGGCCGAAAAGGTCGCCGCCAAATACCCAACGGCGGCTCTGGCCGTTCTGGAGTTCGCTGTTGACGCGTGGAGCGAAATCGCACCCGGACAAGGAAAACTCACCACCTTTGCCCTGCCGCGCGAAGTGGACGAGTGATCACGAACGATTGAACTTCGCCTCATAAGCCTCCATGTGTACCGGGACTGGAGAGCGTTTTTGAAATTCACTTCCCTTACAGACGAAGCGCGCATTTTGCTGGGTGGCATGGCCGATGCGGCCGGCGGCCTGATCAACCCCACCATCCGCTTGGGGGTGACCGGTCTGTCGCGCTCCGGCAAGACCGTCTTCATCACCGCATTGGTGCACAATCTCATTCATGGCGGGCGACTGCCGCTGTTTGCGCCTTATGCTGCCGGCCGCATCAAGCGGGCCTTCCTGCAACCCCAGCCCGATGACGACGTGCCGCGCTTTGCCTATGAGGACCATTTGGCCGACCTCACCGCCGGGACCGATCGCTCCTGGCCGGACAGCACGCGGCTCATCTCCCAGCTGCGGCTCACCGTTGAGTTCGAGCCGGAGGGTTTTCTGGCGCGCCGGCTCGCGGGGGGTACCCTGAACATCGATATTGTGGACTATCCCGGCGAATGGCTGCTGGATCTGCCCTTGCTGGATATGAGCTTTGAAGCGTTCTCCGCCAGCGCCCTGAAGTCTGCCGCCACCGCGCCCAGAGACCGGCTCTCCAAATCCTGGCTGAAGCATCTGGCCACCCTGGACCCCAGCGCGCCAGAGGATGAGGCCGACGTGCGCAAGGCCGCCGGCGTCTTCACCGACTATCTGCGCGCCTGCCGGGACGATGAGTATGCGCTTTCCACCCTGCCGCCCGGCCGCTTTCTCATGCCCGGAGATCTGGAGGGCTCACCGCTGATCACCTTTGCCCCGCTTGAGGTGCCCTCAGGCGAAAAGGCGCCCCAAGGCTCTTTGTGGGCCATGATGCAGCGGCGCTATGAATCCTACGTCACCCGGGTGGTGAAACCGTTCTTCATGAACCATTTTGCCCGCCTTGACCGCCAGATCGTGTTGGTGGACACGCTTGCCGCCCTCAACGCAGGACCTGAAGCGGTGGCGGATCTGAAAACCGCGCTGGAGACCATCATGCCCTGCTTCCGCCCGGGCGGCGCCTCCTGGCTCAACGCGCTCATGGGCAAACGGGTGGACAAGATCCTCTTCGCCGCCACCAAGGCCGATCATCTGCACCATTCCAGCCACGACCGGCTGGAAGCAATCCTGCGCCTCATCGTGGACGATGCCCTGGCCCGCTCAGAAAGCGCAGGCGCTGAAATTGATGTGGCCGCCCTGGCCTCCATCCGCGCCACCCGCGAAGTGCGCCTGACGCAAGGCGGCGAAGATCTGCCCTCCATCGTCGGCGTACCGGCCAAGAGCCAGGGACGCGACGGAGAACGATTTGACGGCAAAAGCGAAATGGCCATGTTCCCCGGCGATCTGCCGGCCGAACCGGCCGAGGCCTTGAACGCGGGCAGCAAGGGCGATCTTGAGTTTCTGAGGCTCCGCCCGCCCCTTCTGGAGCGCGATGGCGCAGCCTCCAGTCCAAGCTTCCCGCACATCCGCCTGGACCGCACCCTGAATTTCTTGCTGGGAGACCGGTTCGCATGAGCCAAGAACCAACAGAACGCCGCCGCCCGAAGGTGATCCCGCTTGGCGCCCCGGAACCGGTTGACGCTGAGCCGGAACAACCGGCCGCAAAGCCGAAGGCCAAACCGAAGAGGAAGAACCCGCGGGGGCCCCGCACGATGGTGGCGCCCGAACCGGAGCCCATTGGCGAGATCCCCTTTGCCGAAACGCAGGATGCACCCGCGCCGACCAATCTGCTGCCCAGCGCGCGGGGCCTGAAATGGGGCGCCATCTTCTTCAGCGCCCTCTTCTCGCTCATCTCGCTGGGCATCGGGCTCTGGTTCACCCAGCTGTTGGAGGAGCTCTTCGCCAGGGCCTCGTGGCTGGGGTGGGCGGCCGCCGGGCTTATGGGCCTGGCCGGGCTCGCGCTCCTGGCCCTTGTCATCAAGGAGATCACGGCCCTTGCGCGCCTGCGCCGCTTGGGCACTTTGCGTCAATCCGCAGAGCAGGTGCTGCTCGGCAACGGCTCGGCCAAAGAGGTGGTGGCCGAACTCACCCGGTTTTACCGCGGCCGCAAGGCCATGGCCTGGCCCCTGGCCGCCCTCAAAGAGCATGACGGCGAGATCATCGACGATCCGGACCGCTTAGAACTCGCCGAACGCGAACTGATGCGCCCGCTCGACGGGGAGGCCCGCCAGATGATCGCGACGGCCGCCAAGCGGGTGTCGGTGGTCACCGCGGTCAACCCTGCTCCAGCCTTGGACGTTCTGTTCACGGGCTATCAGGTTTTGAGCATGTTGCGTCAGGTGGCCGGGCTTTATGGCGGGCGCCCGGGCTCGCTGGAGACGGTGAAGCTTGCGCGCATGGTGGTCTCCCACCTGGCGGTCACGGGCGGCCTTGCCCTGTCAGACACCCTGGTGCAGAACCTTTTGGGCCATGGCCTGGCGGGCAGATTGTCAGCAAAACTGGGGGAAGGCACGGTTAACGGCATCATGACGGCCCGCATCGGCCTGGCAGCCATGAACCTCTGCCGCCCCTTGCCGTTCTACCGCTTGCCCGAGCCGGGCCTGAGCGATGTCATCAGCGGCATTGCCTTTGGCCGCAAATCCGATCCTGACCCGGATTAACCCTTTCTCCCGGCAGGCCGGCCACGTGGGACCCGGGCGCGCTCACGCTGGCATAAAGTTTGCGTGAACCCCAGCGCGGCGCCGGCAAGGCGTGCCGGATTGAGCGGGCATCAAGGCCACATGTCAGCTCACCGGAGGCAAAGCCTTGCACGACTGTGAGATGGGATAATGAGCGAACGTCACAACCGAGGGCAGGCTTCGCGCATGAACTTGCGCTTTGCCTGGTTGACGCCGGACGATCTTAAAGCGGCGAGGGCTGAGTGGGTGGATCTCACCCAAAACGCCCTGAGCGCCAATCCATTCTATGCACCAGGCTTCGTTCTTGCCCACACGGAAACGGCGGGCTGGGCCGAAGGGGTCCATTGTGCCGGTGTCTGGCACGAGGGGCCACAGGGCCGGCGCCTGGATGCTCTGGCGTTCATCACCCGCGATGATTTGCGCTGGGGCTGGCCGATCCGCACATGGCGCAGTTGGTCTGAGAAGTACATTTTGAAGTTTGAGCCTCTCTACCGTGCTGAGACGGCAGGCTTGGCGCGGCATGTTCTGTTTGACGGTTTGAGCGAAAACGGCCGCGAGCGCACGCTTCTGCTGAACCGCGAGGAGACGTGGCAAGGGCCTCTGGCAGACGGGCCGCCCGCTGAGACCGGTAAGGCCCAGTGCGTGCGCACCGGCCGGCGCGCGGGGCTGTTCGCCCGTCCTGACGTAGACGCTTACATGAGAGCTGAGGTGAGCAAGAAGTTCAGAGCCAATGCGGAGCGCAGCCTGCGCCGGCTGGCTGATTTGGGGGATGTGACCTTCAGGACGGTACGCACCGGGCCAGAGGTTGACGCAGCGGTTGGCGATCTGATGCGCCTGGAGCTTGCCGGCTGGAAAGGCCGGCAGGGCACGGCGCTGGCATCCTGTGCGCAGGACAAGGCCTTTGGACTGGCGGCCTTAAGGGCGGGGCAGTGTCCCAAGGTGGTGTGCGATGTTTTGAGCCTCAACGGCACGGCCATTGCGGTCAGTGTCAACGTGGTGAGTGCCGGCTGGTTCTTCGGCTTCAAATCAGCTTTTGACGAGGGCTTCAAGAAGCAGTCGCCGGGGACGGCGCTTCACTACTTGGGCGCCCGGGCGATCTTGGAAGACAGCTCCATTATCGGGGCCGACAGCACCTGTGTTGAGGGGCATCCGCTGGAATCTGTGTGGTGCGACCGAATTTCGTTCGCCACCACCATCCGCTCCGTGGGTGCGCCCATCTCCGCGTCGCGTCTGAAGTATGTGCTGCAGACCGAAGCCATGCGCGGCAGCGCGAAGTCCACGGTGAAGACGATCTACTATTCTGCGTCGAGCAAGAAGGTGACGGCGACGAAGCGGTAGGGTTGGGTTGCGCCTCGCTCAAGAACAGAACTCCTCCTGAGCATCAGGCAACACGTTGTCGGGAACCGCACTTACGAGACAGTTCCAGAATTTGGCCTCAGAGGTCTTCCGCCTTGCTGCGTCAAGACCAGCACGCGCCGCCTTCAACCGATATGCGATGAAGGTCTGCGGTGAGGCCGAATTGCGAATTGTCCGCCTGAGGACTAATGTCAGCTTTGAGGCCGAATGCTTAGGAGGTGACGGTTGTGCGAGATGTTTGGCGGCCAGAAAGGCGCAATCGCAATATCGGTACTTCTTCGTCGGGATTTTCCAAAGCGAATGATATGCGCATTCCTCATAGTTGGAAGGATAAGCATGGACATTACTCGTTCTTCTTTGAGCGGCTTGATGCTGATTATAAGCAAGAACTGAATTTAAAAGGAAACCGGCTGCGCATTCTGTATGAGCGCCCGCGGGACGGCTTCACCTACGGGTGCTCGCCGGCCGATGTGATAAAGATGCTCACATCGATCGTGAACCATACGCCGAGCCTTCCAAACATTGTTGCCTTTCGGCAACCAACTCGTAAACAGCAGCAACTAAAGCCCGTTTGGGGGAGATTTGTCTACTTTGCTGAGTTTGGAAAAATTCAGGGAACAGCAATCATCCTTGAGGCTCAAGAATTGGGAGCAACGCTGAAATGGCCGAAACGTATGAGCTTGGCGGACCAAGCAGAATATGAACGCTTGGTCTCAGACGGACATTCGTTTGAAGAACTGAAACGACATTACAAGTGTTCCCTCACAGAGCACACAGTGAGAAATACGGTCTTATACAGGACATTGCTTCACGAGTTGGGACACTTGGTGCAATACCATCAAGAGGTTCTCATGCGTCCGATGGCACTGGATCAGGATCAAGATGTTGCCCGTGAACTGTACTTTTCAAAGCCGAGTTCTGAGCGCGAAGTTTTTGCTCATGCGTTCGCATCAGAGCTTTATCAGACCCTGGAATCATCTGGCCATGTTCCATTCCAATCGCTCGGGTTTGAGTGAGGGACGTTGGAAT